>DFQD01000210.1 GCA_002377605.1 Gammaproteobacteria bacterium UBA3498
GGGGGCCATTCATCGGAATCAGAAGACTTGCATTTTGGTTTATGTGTAAACGGATTTATTGATGAAGGAAAATTACTAACCAAAGGTGGCATGCGAGGCGGTGATATTTTAATTCTTACCAAGCCACTCGGAACTGGAACACTGTTAGCGGCAGATATGCGCTATAAAGCATCTCAAAATTGGATGCAGAATGCACTAGAGCAAATGCTGCAATCTAATAAAAAGGGCGCGGCATGTTTAATAAATCACAGCGCGACTGCTTGCACTGACATTACCGGATTTGGGCTAGCTGGACATTTAATCGAGATGCTTTCGGCCAAAAACGCCGAGATAGAACTTAGTTTAACTAACATACCCGCACTGAATGGCGCGTTAGATACGCTGCAACAAAATATTTTCAGCTCACTGCATAACGACAACAAATTATCGGCAAATAGAATCTACAATCACGAGGATTTTACTCACGACCCAAAATTTGAATTACTATTCGATCCCCAAACTGCCGGTGGATTGCTTGCTTCGGTTCCCGATGAAAACGCCGAAGAATGCCTACGGGAATTAAGAAATTCTGGCTATTCAGATGCAAAGGCAATCGGACGAATTTCAAAGCTCGGTGGCCATCTACCTTCCATCGTTCTAAAAGAGTAAGTCACTGTTTTTAATTCACTTTTTCTTTATTTTACAGCCCTTCATCGGTCACTACCTAGTAGAAACAATAGCTCTGCGATATAGTTCAATCTTCTTCAGCTATTTCACTCAGGATCGTTTGTGAAAAAGAAATCTAAGATTGATAAAGCGCTCAATGTACTCGCCTTTACTAGCTTCGTGCCAGTATTGATACTCGGAAGTGCCCACGCCCAAGATTCCACAAGTAGTAATGTCATGGAAAGATATGGCAACCTAAACATTATTCGCGAAGGCCCTACTATTGATGCAGGACTTGCGCAGAAAATGTTTCGCCGAGGCAACACCTATAGCAACTTGCAGCGCTATGAAGAAGCGATTGAAGAATATCGAAAAGCAATAAGCGCTGATCCAAATCATGCCGCAGCTATTCGTAATTTGGCGAATATATATTACTTCCTAGAAAGATATGATGAAGCCAAGCCATTACTCGCTCGCTTCATCAAAATCGAAGATCTTGAAACTGCAGCTTTAATTGCAGCAATGTCAACGCTAGGTGAACTCGAACGACAATCGCGTAACTTCGAAGTATCTATTGGCTATGATTTGCAAGCTATTGAATTAGATCCAAACAACGATTCGCAAATTCACATTATGGCCAATACATACAACAACGCCGGTGAAGCCGATAAAGCCATCGAAGTTTATCGCGCCGGAATCAGCGTTATGCCTGACAATGCATTTTTCTATCGCAGCCTAGGTCGTATCTTGGAACAGGAAGGACGATTAGAAGAAGCTCTCTCTTATTACAAAGTTGCTGTTGAAAGAAACCCTGATTCAGATTTTTATGTCAATCTGGTGGATTCAACTCGCCGTCGGCTGGAAAACTAAGTCAATATTTTTCCAGTAAAGAATTTCTCTCCTCTTCGCTTAAAGCAACTATACGCTGCGCTTCGGCATAGAAATCTGGCATTACACCATCGACCTTATCCAATAAATTATTAAAAAATAGAACGTAGTCATTATACGAACCAACCGTAGACAACTGGGCATTATTTAATGATCTTGAGAACCAACTGTCGTATCCGCTATAACCATCCCAACTAGCCTTAAGAATTTCATATTCCTCGCGCAAACGGATTTGCAAAACAGTTTTCTCTTCGCGTTTTCTTTCCACACTTATTTCCAACTCATAAAGTTCAGTAAATTGATTCCGAAATTCCGTAACCAGATCAATAAACTGTTGCTGTCGAATCCGGTCTCTTTCTGCTATAGCTATGGTGTCAGTCCGATCGTTTGCTTGAAGCCAGCGGCGCAGCCCTTCTCTTTCGACCGCCGTGGCAAAACTCTCATTAAATGTGGTGTCACCAGGCAGATAAACTACCTGATGGGCAAGTTCGTGAAAAATTAATCCTGCCAATTGATAATTCGCGCGGGACATAACCGTGCTCAGCAAGGAATCGTCGAACCATCCGAGGGTTGAATAGGCATCTACCCCACCGGTATACACATCGAAACCTTCACCTTCTAATTGTGCCGCATAATTTAGTGCTCCGGCTTCATTAAAATAACCGCGATAAGTAACGCAACCAGCTATAGGGTAACACCAGTTAATTGGGTCAGTTGAAAACTCTGGGGCTGCGAAAACATTCCACACTGCATGGTCACGGCTTACATCAACATAAGTGGAATAATTGTTAGCAACCGGTAAATCTAATTCAGTCGCTGCAAATTCCCGGATCTGCAAAACCTCGGCAAACTTATTTCTTAGTTTTTCTGAGGTTTCCGCATCACTGATAAGCTGCTGGATTTCTTCTCGACCAAAAACAATTGCTAGCTGGCCACGCGCTGCCTGACTGTAATAACCAACGGTTTCACAAGACAAGAGAAAAGCAGAAATCACCAACAAGACAATTAGTTTGATCAGGTTTGATTTGCTAATGGCTATCTCAAGATTCATCCGCTGCCGCACCTTGAATCGTGACAACAACCGAGCGTGATCCAGCATGGTTACGATGCTCACCGAGATACAATCCCTGCCAGGTTCCAAGCAGTAATCTTCCCTCTCCGACTGGTATGCTTAGCTCTGAACCTAGCAATCCTGTTTTGATGTGGGCCGGCATGTCGTCAGGGCCTTCGTAAGTATGCTCATAGTAAGGAGCACCCTCTGGTGCTAGTTCATTTAAGTGACTTTCCATGTCCCGACGTACTGAGCTATCCGCATTTTCATTTATGCTTAAGGAAGCAGATGTGTGTTGCAATAGAAAATGTGCAATACCCATTTTTACCGTACTCATTTCCGGAAACAGACTAGTTATCTCATCGGTTATCAGATGAAAACCGCGGCTTTTAGGAGATAATTGGATCTTTTTCTGTAACCACATAAAAGAATGAGAAGTCTGCGAATACTAGGGTTCCACTAACTCAATTTCGAAAAGATTGGACCAATGCTTCCCTGTTACAAATAGTCTTTCGTTTTCCGCATCCCAAGCGATTCCATTGAGAACAGCTTCACGACTGCCTAATTGAGTTTCGTTACTTAATCCAGTTAAATCTATAAAGGAAGTAACCACGCCATCATCCGGATTAATCCTGACAATAAAATCTGTTTGCCAGACGTTTGCCCAGACCTCTCCATTAATGAATTCTAACTCATTAATACTTGTTAAAGGGTTGCCACCAAAGGTGACTGTTACTCTTTTCTGCGGGACAAAGTTTTCAGTATCCAGGAATTGGAGTGTCGCTGTACCGTCACTAAGAATTAAATGCTTACCATCGTAAGCCAGACCCCAGCCTTGAGTGGAATTATAGTGAGTACCCAGTTGTTCGAAACTATTCTTATCCCAGACAAACACAATGTTCGAGGTCCAGGTGAGCTGATATATACTATCACCAACTACTTCAATCCCTTCGCCAAAATAACGGCGACTCAAGCGCTGAGTCATTAAAATCTCGTTATCTTCCAAGTTGATTTTCTTGAGAGTCGAAAGACCGTTCTTACCTGTGCCTTCAAATAGGTATCCCTCATGATAGATTAGGCCCTGAGTAAAAGCATTTATGTCATGCGGATAGGTGTTAATGATGCGATAGCCATATTCTTTCGGCACCTCCTGGCTAATAGCCGGGATCATTGAACCGCCAACAACAAAGGCAAGCAGCATTGAGAAAAGCGTGATCTTCAAATATTTCATCACTGTTATAGAATGACCATCAATACGAACAAATCCTACATTACTTTCGACCAAAGCGGAGTATTACATGTCAGATAATTGTCTATTTTGCAAAATAATCGCTGGTGAAATCCCGTCCACAGAAGTCTACCGTGATGAGGATGTTTTTGCATTTGAAGATATCAATCCTACAGCACCGACTCATACCTTGGTAATCCCAATAAAACACCTGCAAGACGTGACTGACGCGGAAGAAGAAGACGCAGAGTTACTAGGAAAACTTGTGTTGGCGGCTAACAGAATTGCCGATGAGAAAGGTCTTGGCGAAGACGGTTTTCGTTATGTAATAAACACCGGCCGGCACGGTGGCCAAACAGTCTTCCATTTGCATTTACATATAATTGGCGGCCGTCAAATGACTTGGCCTCCGGGCTAATAATTAGAGCAATGTACTCAAAGAGCCTTCATTCGCTTCAAATACACCCTTTTCTGTAATAATACCAGTTACGAACTTCGCTGGTGTTATGTCGAATCCATAATTACTAACTGTTGTATTGTTAGGAGCAATTCGCACTGACTCGATGTTTCCTGCTGCTGTTACTCCACTAATGTGACTAACTTCTTTTCCATCCCGTTCTTCAATTAGAATTGATTCCATGCCATCAACGATTGAAAAGTCTATCGTGGATACTGGCAAAGCCGCATAGAAAGGAATGTTATTGTGATACGCAGCCAGTGCTTTTAAATAAGTACCGATCTTATTACAAACATCACCACCCAATGTGGTCCGGTCACTCCCTACGACACAAATATCAACTTTATCAGTTTGCATTAAGTGCCCCCCAGCATTATCCACGATTAATGTGTTAGGAATTCGCTGTTGACTGAGCTCCCAACAAGTTAATGAAGCTCCTTGATTACGTGGTCGTGTTTCATCCACCCAGACATGTAATGGGATTCCCGCTTCATGAGCTTTGTATATTACAGATAAGGCAGTGCCCCAATCCACCGTTGCTAGTGCTCCGGCGTTGCAGTGGGTTAAGATGTTTAATCTATCTTTTGTTTCGCCAATGTCTCCCCAAAGCTCTTGCAACAAACCTAAACCATGTTCACCAATTGCCTCACACACAGCGATATCTTCTTTTTCCATGAGTTGAGCAGTTTCCAAAGCCTTACCTGGCAAAGCATTAAAATCCAGACCATGAAGATATTCTTGGGTTCGTTGTAAAGCCCACTGCAGATTAACGGCGGTTGGTCGCGTGTTTGCGAGAGCATTAACTGCAGAATTTAGGTTCTTTGGATCATCACGCAATGTCAGATAGATACCGTAGGCAGCAGTGACCCCAATCAAAGGAGCGCCTCGAACTTGCATTGAGGAAATAGCCTCACACGCATCATCCAAAGATTGGAGGCGCAGGATTTCTATCTGATGGGGAAGCTTAGTCTGGTCAATAATACAGACCTCATCGGTCTCTGGTTCGTACCAAATACTTTGCAAATGTTCGCCGTCGATTTTCATTTTATAGCGACGACCCCTTTAGATTACCCGTTCGTTACCACCATCGACTGGCAACTGCGAGCCGGTAGTTTTATCGAGTGAATTGCCAGCGAAAAGCGCAACTGCACGGGCCACGTCTTTCGAGCTCACTTCAGTTTTCAATACATTTGAGGTTTTGTAATCTTCGACACTTATCGCGTAATTTTCTGCTCTGGCAGCTAAGACTTCATCAGTCCAGATTGCTGTGTCATAAACTGCATTCGGATGCAGAGCATTTACCCGAATACCATCTGCACCAAGTTCTAGCGCTGCAACCCTTGCCATCTGGGTTAGTCCTGCTTTTGCTGATGAATACGCAGCTGCTCCCGGCCCCGGAGCGGGTACATTCTTGGAAGCAACGATAACCACTGCAGGATCGAACCCCTCTTTTAGAAAAGGCAGACTCGCGCGCATGATGCGCATGTGAGAACTGAGATTTAATTCGAGGCATGATTCCCAGTTCGAATCATCCATGGCCTCGATATTCTGACTTGCAGGAAAATTTCCCGCATTGCTCACTAAAATATCGATTCCGCCAAAATGCTGAATTCCCGCTTTTAGCGCTGCTTCGATTTCTTCTGCATTAGTCACATCACAATGCACAGGCAGTACCGACGGATTATCGAATTTACTTATAAGTTGTCCATCAATATCTATAGCGATAATCATCGCGCCCAGAGAAACCAATTCGTTTACACAGGCTTCTCCGATACCTGACGCTGCACCCGTTACAACTGCGACCTTACCTTCAAATTCTGCACGAACGGCACCGGATTTTAGTTTAGCCTGTTCCAGCTCCCAATATTCGACATCGAATAAATCTGAGCGAGGCAATGCCTGCCAGCCACCTAGTGCCTCTCCCTGTTGAATAGCTCGAACCGTGTGTTGTGTAATATCACCGACAATTTCCAGGCGTTTTCGATTCTCCGCCAGATAGAACATACCTTTATTCTTCCACACGCCATATCTAGGCATTGTATCTAAACATTGGTGGGCATCTGTTGCGTGTTCCTGGAAGTATTTCCGATAAGCATTCTCAAATTCTGCCAGCTCCGCAGTCGGGTCTGCATCAAATACGGCGGCAAACGCTTTGGCATGGATAGTGTGATCTGGTGTTAGTGGTCCACGTGTTGCCAGTTCCGCCACATTATTAAGAGAAGCAAAACCAGTTGCTTCCTTTGTCGTATCAAGACGAACAAGAATAGGATTGCCAAATA
>DFQD01000167.1 GCA_002377605.1 Gammaproteobacteria bacterium UBA3498
TTGAAGATTCTCTTGATGAATTTTCAATGACAGCAGGGGAACGAATTGGTCATCATGACGCCCGCAAACAAGAGGAAGATCAGTCGGATCTATTTGAAAATGGCGAGCTTGAAGAAGAAACTGTCGTAGCATCTAAAGAAAAATCCGTATTCAGGTCATTGTTTTCTGCATTTAGAAGATCTAAGAAGGAAGAAAGACCATTGAAGGAACAGAAAGAAGAAGCAATCGACGAGATTCTGCTTGAAGATGTTGAGGATGAGACCGAAGCGGCAGATCAGGCTTTCGAGAAGGGTAATATTGCTCATATCGAAGAGGCTGCTTCTGTGCGAGCGTTAGGAGTTGAGAGTTCTCCCTATGAAGAACAAAGTATTGAGGAGGAAATAAATCATCAATCCGAGGTTATTGTAATTAATGTAATGGCTCGGCAAGGCGGGGCATTTGATGGGAGTGATTTATTGCAAGTGCTCATTACAGCTGGTCTAAGATTCGGCGACATGAATATTTTTCACCATCGATTGAATAATAAGAATAAAGGCCCACTGATATTTAGTGTTGCCAATATTTTAAATCCCGGTACTTTTGATCTCAATAAAATGGAAGAATTCTCCACTATTGGGATCAGTCTGTTCTTGGCGCTTCCTGCTCAAATAAATAACCTGCAAGCCTTTGAGCAAATGTTAGCGGTTGCGCAGCAAGTGCGTGGAGCACTTGACGGTGAGCTTAAAGATGATCAGCGTAACGTCATGACGGCTCAAACTATTGAGCATTACCGCCAACGTATCAGAGATTTCGAATTACGCCAATTAAAAGCTGCTGGCAGCCGCGTCTAGTTTTACAATATCTATACCCATGACTGTTCCTGCAAAAGTAAAACGGGAAGTCATTTCCCTTCGTGAACAAATAAAGCATCATAATCGGCTTTATTACTCTCTCGATGCGCCAGAAATTCCTGATGCCGACTACGATGCGCTACTAATTCGTTTAGAGGAGCTAGAGAAGGAATATGATTTAGTAATATCTGATTCACCTACTCAGCGCGTAGGGGGAGCTCCGCTAAGTCAATTTGCTGAAGTTACTCATGAAATTCCCATGCTGTCACTCGCTAAAGTATTTAGCGAAAAAGATTTGCGTGATTTTGAGACTAGGATAAAGAAGCGCCTAGGGTCGGAAGAAGAATTAGTTTATAGCTGTGAGCCGAAAGTAGACGGTATTGCGGTCAGTCTACTTTATGTTGATGGGTTGTTGAACCGCGCGGCGACTCGCGGTGATGGTGTAATAGGTGAGGACATCACTCATAACGTTAAAACAATTCGCTCTATTCCTCTTAAGCTGAGTCAAAAGAAAAGTCGCTCCAGATTGGAAATCAGAGGTGAAATATTTCTTAGTAAACCCGGCTTTGAAAGTATAAATAAAAAAGCGCTGAATGAAGGCTCAAAGATCTTTGTCAATCCGCGTAACACAGCAGCAGGAGCTGTAAGGCAGCTTGATTCGAAAGCGACTGCCAAAATCCCCCTAGAAATGTATTGCTATAGCGTAGGAATTGTAGAGGGGATTAATCTTCCCAGGCGGTTGAGCGCGATATTTGAAGAACTAGCGGAGCTCGGTCTGCCAGTTAATCCTGAGCGTAAAACAGCTAATGGAATAGACGGCTGTATAGATTACTGTATGTCGCTATTGAGTAAGCGAGGTGATCTCGTTTATGAAATAGATGGCGCGGTAATAAAAGTCGATGACTTAATCACACAACAAGCACTTGGTCAGAATACGAAGAGCCCACGTTGGGCTATGGCTTATAAATTTCCTGCCGAAGAAAAGTCAACTAAAATATTAGATGTCGGATTTCAAGTTGGGAGAACTGGAACTATTACTCCAGTGGCACGTTTGGATCCTGTTTTTGTGGGTGGGGTTACTGTAAGTAAAACTACTTTACATAATATGGATGAAATCGAGCGACTGGGGTTGAGAATTGGAGATACGGTAGTCGTGCGTCGGGCTGGAGATGTAATTCCAAAAGTTATAAAAGTTTTGAATCAGGGAGAAAACAAAAATCGGGAAAAAGTAAAGCTTCCTAATAATTGCCCAGCCTGTGGTTCACCCATTGAAAAAGATGGAGAAGTTTTGTATCGCTGCAGCACTAGATTTATTTGCCCTGCGCAGCAAAAAGAATCCATAAAGCATTTTTCTTCTCGCACAGCAATGGATATCGAAGGATTAGGTAGTAAGTTAGTTGATCAGTTGGTAGACGAAGGGTTGATTTCAAATGTTGCAGATATCTATTTGCTAACTACTCAACAGTTATCTCAACTAGAACGAATGGGAATGAAGTCTGCACAAAACTTAGTGGACATGATAGAAAAGAGCAAAGACACTACTTTGCTACGATTTCTATTTGCACTGGGCATTCGTGAAGTTGGAGATGCTACAGCTCTGGCACTAGTTAATCATTTTGGGGATATCGATCCCATTGCCAAAGCGACTTCTGAAGAACTGGAAGAAGTAGAAGACATCGGTCCAATTGTGGCGGAGCACATCTCTGCGTTTTTCGAAAATAAAGATAATCTGAGTCTAATAGAAAAACTGAAGAAGGTCGGGATTAAATGGCCTACGGTTGATGTTGGTGCTTCGGAGAGACCTCTAGAAGGACAAACATTTGTGCTTACTGGCACATTAGAAACAATGTCGCGAAGCAATGCAAAAACTAAGCTGTCAGGACTTGGCGCTAAAGTTGTTGGGAGTGTGTCACAAAACACGAACTTTGTCGTAGCAGCCCCTGGAGCAGGATCAAAATTGACAAAAGCGGAAGATTTGGGTGTAAAAATCATGAATGAAGAGGAATTTTTATTCTTTCTTGATGATCTAAGTTAATAGGGTTGGCCGGGAGAGATGTCGTCGACTTCGCTAGATATTTATAAATACGGAGATTTTTTTGAATATATTTCAATCTCGAAGAAAGTATGCCTTTTATTCTTTGCGTAGTAGCAGGCTCTTATTACTGCTGTTAGTTAATTCGTTTCTGATAGCCTGTGTTGCCTCGCAACCAAATAACATTACTAACGTTTGTTCCATATTTGAAGATAGGAGAGGTTGGTATAGCGCAGCTAAATCTGCTGAAGATCGCTGGGGAATACCAATCGCGGTGAACATGGCATTCATTTACCAAGAGTCGAGTTTTCGTGCTCTAGCTAAGCCCGAACGAACTCGTATACTCTGGGTATTACCCGGGCCAAGGCCTTCGTCCGCTTACGGGTATGCACAGGCACTAGACGGTACTTGGGATGAGTATAGAGAGATTTCCGGGAATAGTCGTGCATCTAGATCTGATTTTAATGACTCTATTGACTTCATAGCTTGGTACAACAGAAACTCCCGGCGCATTAATGATATTTCTACACTTGATGCTCGCAATCTGTATTTCGCATATCACGAAGGTAACGGTGGTTATCGGCGTGGAACTCATTGGGATAAACCTTGGTTATTGAACGCGGCGGATCGCGTGCAAACTATTTCTGAGCGATTTGCTAGTCAATTAAACTCTTGTCGTCATGATTTAGAGAAAAATTGGTTTCAACGTCTTCTTTCCTAGTAAACTTCAGTGTTTATGATATTCAAATCATCTCCTAGGTAGATTCTTATTCGTTATCGTAACAGGTAGTTATGAGTTGGTGGGGCAAAGTTGTTGGTGGGACCTTCGGGTTCATGATGGGCGGTCCATTAGGTGCCGTGCTCGGAGCGGCCCTTGGAAACTATTTTGATACCGGCCTCGACGGCATAGCTACGGGTGGCTCGCTTGGGCTAGGCGCTACTGAAAGAGTTCAATCAGTTTTCTTTACTACCACATTCGCTGTAATGGGTTATATCGCGAAATCCGATGGTCGAGTTACTAAAGATGAAATAGCTTTAGCAAGCCAAGTGATGCAACAGATGCATCTGAATCAACAACAGCGAATTGTTGCAATTAATCTCTTCAACGAGGGTAAAAAGCCCGGCTTTCCTGTCCACGAAGTTCTAGCCCAATTTAAAAAAGAGATCTTTCGCCGCAGAAACCTTGTTCAAATGTTTCTAGAGATCGTCGTCGCTACCGCATTAGCGGATGGCCGAATGGATGCGAGCGAAAAAAATGTACTGGAAGAAATCGCCAGAGATCTTGGCTATACCAAAAAACAATTTAATGAATTACTCTCTAGGCTAGCTGGACAAACACAGTTCTCCGAAAAGGTATCCGCGGAGGAAAAACTGGTTGCTGCATACAAGTTGCTAGGCGTAACAGAAAATGAAAGCGACGCAGAAATAAAGAGATGCTACCGCAAGCAAATGAGTCAACATCACCCTGACAAGTTAGTGTCTAAAGGGTTGCCGGGAGAGATGATAGATATAGCCACTCAGAAAACCCAAGACATAAAAAATGCCTACGAGTTAATCAGATCACATCGAAAGTAAGTTATCTAAAAGTTTCGTTGATGCCCCGCAGAACTTTATTACCTGGACAAAGGTCATGATTATTGAGGCGATTGAATGGTTTATCGACAGTGTCTTGCAATTCATGTAAATCTGAAGCTGACTGATTGATATAGAGCAATCCCGTTGCAATTTCACCTTTCTTCTTATGCTGATTTATATGGTGTAGAGCATTTTCTTTATCATAAGGATCATAATTAGTTTCTGTTTTATGTAAGTGAATTACGGAGCCATCGTGTAAGGTGATTTCCTTTTCTTTGCCTGGTTCGTAGCTAGTTGTGATCTCTTTACGCATCGGCACAAAGTCCACTTGGCTAAGGGAGATATAGTTTTCCCAGGTGTTTTTATAGCCGTGTGTCGAGAAATCAGTGTTATTAAAAGTTACGCAGGGTGATATCACATCGATAAAAGCAAAGCCTTTATGAGTAAGACCTGCCTGAAGCAGCGGAATTAATTGCTGTTTGTCTCCAGAAAATGATCTGGCAACAAAACTGGCTCCGAGTTCAATAGCAAGGGTCGCCATATCAATATTATCGTAAAGACTTTCTTCGCCAGATTTGGTTTTAGATCCTAAATCCGCGGTAGCAGACAGCTGCCCTTTGGTTAGCCCGTAAGTTCCATTGTTAGCCACGATATAAAGCATATTAATGCGACGCCGCACGATATGGCAGAACTGCCCAAGGCCGATTGATGCACTATCACCGTCACCTGAAATTCCTACATAATATAAATCTTTATTAGCTAAATTAGCGCCAGTCGCAACCGATGGCATACGACCATGAACCGAGTTAAACCCATGAGACTTGCTCAGAAAGTAAGAAGGAATTTTTGACGAGCAGCCAATGCCTGATATCTTAGCAACATTGTGTGGCTCTAGGCTCATTTCAGCAGCCGCCTGAATGATTGCGGCGCTAATTGAGTCGTGCCCACAACCTCCACATAGAGTGGTCAAAGTACCTTCGTAATCGCGACGAGTTAGACCGATTTCATTCTCTTCGAGATCAGGGTGCTGAAATTTAGGTTTGCTGATATAACTCATTAGGTTATTAATCCAAAAACTTAGTTAAGCTGGAACATCTTTTGTTGCTTCAAGAGTGGGCATCGATTCCAGTATTTCTCTCTCAATATGTTGAGCCGTTATCAATATGCCGTTATAGCTCAAGATTGAGTGTAATTGATCTTCATTTGCGTTCAATTCGATTTTTAACAAGCTCTTTAGCTGTGCATCTCGGTTTTGTTCTATTACATAAACAAGGATATGGCTATCAATAAATTCCTTAATGTTCTTGTGAAAAGGGAAAGATTTAATGCGTAAGGTGTCTAAGGAAATACCTTTTTTTGCCAGGCTATCCAATACTTCCTGAATGGCGCTGGTAGTTGTGCCAAGATAGATCATGCCTAAACGGCTTTTGTCTATATCGGATATTTCAGGCTGTGGTATGTAATTTAGAGCAGATTCAAATTTAAGCGCAATTCGGTCCATAACTTCTGCATAGACATCACCGTCTTCTGTATAAGCCGCATTACCATCATGTGAACTACCACGAGTAAAGTAGCTACCCTTATTAGGATGGGTGCCAGGATAAGTTCGGTAAGGGATGCCATCGCTATCTACATCCTGATAGCGACCAAATTTTTCGATTTCATCTAGTTCTTTTGCAGTTAAAACTTTACCTTTATCATATATACGCTTGTCGTCCCAAACTAATTGATCGCAAACTTGCTCATTCATTCCTAGTTCTAAATCACTCATTACGATGACTGGAGTTTGCAGACGATCAGAAATATCGAAGGCATCTGCAGCAAATTCGAAACATTCCTTGGCAGTAGAAGGGAATAGGAGAATCTGTTTGGTGTCGCCGTGGGAAGCGTAAGCGCAGCTTAGTAAATCACCTTGTTGTGTACGAGTGGGCATACCTGTTGAAGGTCCGACTCGTTGGATGTTGAATAGCACTACCGGGACTTCAGAAAAATAGGCAAGCCCTAAAAATTCTTGCATTAAGGAAACCCCTGGCCCAGAAGACGCAGTAAAAGCTCTAGCACCATTCCACCCGGCGCCTATCGCGATACCTATAGCCGCCAACTCGTCTTCTGCCTGGACGATGGAGTATTTATTTTTCCCTGAACCTGGATCGATTCTTAAGCGTTTGCAGTATTTGCTAAATGCATCAACTACGGAAGTGGATGGTGTTAATGGGTACCAAGATGCTATGGTCGCTCCGCCGTAAACACAACCTAGCCCAACAGCAGTATTTCCGTCGATTAAAATCTTACCTTTATTCTTGTTAGATGTTCTGAGTTGAAGTGGGAGTGGGCACTCAAAATTTTCACTGGCGTATTGATGTCCAAGTTCTAACGCATGAATGTTAGGCAGAATTAACTTTTCTTTACCGCGAAACTGATCACTGACTAATCCTGTTAATACCTTAAAATCAATATTCAAAAAAGCCGCTAATGCTCCGACATAGACAATATTTTTAAACAGTTGTCTCTGCGCGATTCTATCAAACTCTTTTAAACAAATATTTTTCAGTGGAATTGGTAGATAGGTAATATCATCTCGAATCAGTTCTTTGTTTAATGACTTCGATGAATCAAATAAGACATAGCCGCCAGGAACAACTGCGTCGATATCTTCTTTTATGGTTTGCTCATTCATAGCCACCATCAAATCCACACCTTCACGTCGGCCTAAATATGAATCTTCTGAGATGCGCACTTCATACCAGGTAGGCAAGCCTTGTATATTTGAAGGAAAGATGTTGTGTGGGCTAACAGGAATCCCCATACGAAAAACAGCTTTTGCAAACATATTGTTAGCGCTGGCAGATCCGGAACCGTTCACATTGGCGAACTTAACTACAAAGTCATTTACCTTGGGTATGGATTTTACTTTGGTCGAATGAACTAACTCTGGCACGCGTTTTCTGCCTTAGCTGTATTAAAGAGATATTTTCGCATGTCCCAAGCGCTCGTAGGGCAGCGCTCTGCGCAAAGTCCGCAATGAAGGCATAGGTCTTCGTTTTTCGCCATAATCCTTCCAGTTTGCAGCAGATCAGACACATAGATGTCTTGAGCAAGATTCGTTGCCGGGGCCAACATGCTTTTTCGTAAATCTGGCTCTTCTGCATTTAGAGTAAAAGTTATGCAGTCAGTTGGACAAATATCCACACAGGCATCACATTCAATACAGAGATTGTCAGTGAATACGGTTTGCACGTCGCAGTTTAAACACCGCATGGTTTCGCCAAAGGCTAATTCTTCATCGAAACCTAACTCAACTTCCATGTTCAGATCATTCAAGGTTTGTTCTTTGGCAGCATGAGGAACGATGTAACGCATATCATCACTGATGTCATTATCGTAGGACCATTGATGAATCCCCATTTTTTGGCTGTCCAGGGTGGTTAAAGGGTTCGGGCGGTCGTTAATATTATGATTGTTGCATAATAAATGGATGGAAAGAGCAGCATTATGGCCATGCGCCACAGCAGTAATAATGTTATCAGGGCCTAAAGCAGCATCACCGCCGAAGAAAACTCTTTCATTGGTCGATTGAAACGTTGTGTTGTTAAGAATAGGCAATTCCCATTTATCGAACTCAATTCCAAGATCCCTTTCGATCCATGGAAAGCTGTTGTCTTGGCCAATTGCACAGAGCACATCATCGCAAGGAATGACAACAGGCTCTTCTCCGGTAGAAATCAATAGGCGGCGACCATTTTCATCGTACTCCTTTCGAACTTTCTCGAATGTCATCGCGACTAACTTGCCATCCTCAAGGATATATTCTTTTGGTACATGAAAGTTAACGATGGGAATATCTTCATTCATCGCGTCTTCGATTTCCCACGGAGATGCTTTCATTTCATCAAAGCCACTTCGCACAACAACTGTAACTTCTTCTCCGCCTAATCGTTTCGAAGTTCGACAGCAATCCATGGCGGTGTTGCCACCTCCAAGCACCACTACTTTTTTACCAATGCTATCGACATGTTCAAAAGCAACACTAGCTAACCATTCGATGCCAGTGTGGATGTTTTCTTTAGCTTCTTCATAACCCGGAAGATCTAAGTGCTTTCCTAATGGTGCTCCAGTACCAACGAAAATTGCATCGTAGTCTTCATTGAGCAAATCTTTCATGCTGGTAATTTCTTCTCCGAAGCGGCAATTGACCCCCATGTCAAGAATATAATGAAGTTCTTCTTCTAATACCTCGCCAGGTAATCGAAAGCGAGGAATCTGAGTACGCATTGCTCCACCACTTAATTCATCTTTTTCGAACAAGGTGATTTCGTAGCCAAGAGGAAGCAAATCCCTCGCCACAGTCAAAGATGCAGGACCCGCACCAATTAAAGCTATATGCTTGCCGTTTTTCTTCTTGGGAACCGAGGGTAATCTGTCTTTGATATCGGACTTGTAGTCAGCCGCAACTCGTTTTAAACGACAAATCGCAACTGGTTGTTCTTCCACCCGCACTCGTCGGCAAGCTGGTTCACAAGGTCTATCGCAGGTACGCCCTAAGATTCCCGGAAACACGTTTGATTGCCAGTTAATCATATAGGCGTCGGTATAACGCTTTTCGGCGATTAAACGGATGTATTCCGGCACAGGAGTATGGGCAGGGCATGCCCATTGGCAGTCCACTACTTTATGGAAGTAATCGGGATCGGATATGTCAGTTGGCTTCATACTATCTATTCGTCAATAAGTGCTTGAGGCCCTCAATTGCGGCCCTAGTATATGTAAATGGACAATAATTGTAAGTACTTTATGAAAGGGTCAATTTTGTCTTAGATTCCAACAATTTGCTCTAAGTTTGCAGATTTGCGATGTAATCATATTGCCCAAGACAATCGACCAAACTAGTGCTCTTATGTGGTTAGCTAATATCTCCTTCATTATTAGGTATATTTCGACCCTTTCCATGGAATAGTGAAGCATGGAAGAATCAATTTTTCCTCGATAGCAAACTCAGCAAATTACTGCTAAGTACCTAAACGTTTTTCGCAATTATTAGAATTAGCAAAATTGCAGCTGCTGTAGCCATCCAGGGATAGTTTTATTGGACGTAAACGATGTCTATTAATGAGCTATCGATCAAATCGTGTGTTGGCAGGCACTACATACATCAAAGATCCGATTAGAATTGAAAAGTAGTAGGAATGGGAAAACCGTTAGGAGAAAAAAAGCCCAACGACCATCGGTGTTGGGCTCAAATTACTATCAAGGGAGAGATAAATGAAACAAAACCCACAATTTTGTATTGCATCTACCTACAACTAGTCAGACCAGATCGTATTCTGAAAGTTCCCGAAAAATCTCCAAAAAATGACTTTTTTGCGTTAGTTTTTATTTGTCTCGATAATGCTACTAAGCTACTGAAAAAATTAGATATTTTCTATAGTTAGCTTCAAAGATTCGAGCCTATCTGCAGATTCGTGGCGTGTAATAACTCCGATGCTGGCTGATTCGACTCCAAAATAGCGTTCGGATACCTCTCTAAGTTGATCAAGGGTTGTGTCCAGGACCCGTTGCCTGAAGGCCATTCGATGCTCCAGGCTCCGGTTAAATAAGCGATTGTAGAAAGCCTGTTTGGCTTCTCCAGCAGGTGAAGAAGGTTTATCCATAGTAGCAATTACTCCCAAGACAGCCTCTTCCAGTTGGTGCGATGCTTGCTTTTCGTTCAAAATCCATTGAATCGATGCATCAAAGTCATCCAATGTCGCTTCCAAACGAGGATCTCGGTAAGAAAAGAATCGGAAGGAAGCAGAATTTGGATCCTGGCTAGCACCACCTCCATAAGCACCTCCTTGTTCGCGAATGGCGCGATGCAGAAAGCCGTTGCGAAGATAGCCTGCTAATACATGCAAGGTTGCATTGTCTGGATGTGTGGATGGGACAGTGGGGAATGCTTTAGCACAGAAATTCACTTGTGTTGAAGCTGTCCATGCTTCTGAAACTGTTTCTCGGATAGCCGGCAAACTAAATTTGTTTCGACTATCAGACGACAGTTTTGGGCCCCATTTTTCATTTAGGTCGGCCATCATCGTTGCAAAAGACGATTCTTCACCAATAGATAAGATCTGCGCATTTGCCCCCATAATTTGAATATGTAATTCTTTAAACTTTTCCAGTATCTCGGCGCTTGTTTCGGGTTTATCTAGATTTTCCCTGATCGTTTTTAATTGTTTTATGCCGGCGAGACCTCCGAAATTGTGAGCCAGATGTGCTGTGGGATTCATTTTGCTAGAGGCTAGTTGCATAGCGAGACTATGGCCCTGGCCGGTAATACTGCTTTCTTTTCTGGCACAGATTTGATCGATTAACTCAGCGAGCCGTTGATCTTCATCGAAGCGCACATTGTTTAACATTTCATGCAAAAGATTTGTTACCTCACGGTGATTAACGTTAAGGGATTTAGTTGAATAAGTTACATAGCCGCTAACGGATTGCTCATCATCAGGGTGGCTGCGGATGCTGCTAAAACAATTGATGCCGCCACTAATCTTCGATTGCCAGAGTTGGGCCTCAGCATAATCTTTAATGCCAATACCTAGCTCCGGCAAACAAGAGGTATATAAGGGAAGGATGCTTAACTGCTCTGCACTAAGCTGTGGTAGCTCTACCACTACCTGCTGATAGCTTAAGCCATTTGTTCCTTGCCCGTAAAAATTACAGTTGAGTTGTGAGTTGTCCAGCTTTTGCAGAGTG
>DFQD01000001.1 GCA_002377605.1 Gammaproteobacteria bacterium UBA3498
GCTGCAACTTATCAAAGAGGAGTGAACTTTATTCAAATTCCTACAACTCTTTTAGCGCAAGTTGACTCTTCTGTTGGCGGCAAAACTGGAGTTAATCACGCGTTAGGGAAAAATATGATCGGCTCTTTTTATCAGCCTCGATGCGTAATAGCAGATACAGAAGTGCTTGGGAGTTTGCCGGAGCGGGAAGTCAAAGCTGGGCTAGCGGAAGTATTGAAATATGGACTCATAAACAACGCTGAGTTCTTTAATTGGCTTGCCGCAAATAGTGAGTCAATTTTGGCGTTGGATCATGAGCTTGTCTCAGAGGTTGTCAGAGTCTGTTGTGAGGCAAAGGCAGCAATCGTGGCCCAGGATGAAAAGGAAGCCGGCGTGAGAGCTCTGCTAAATCTGGGGCATACCTTTGGTCACGCAATCGAAACAGTGACAGGCTATGGAGCCTGGCTGCATGGTGAAACCGTAGCTATAGGCATGGTTATGGCAGCAGATCTTTCTAGACGCCTGAATTGGCTATCATTGGCAGATGCGCAGCGAATCAGGCGAGTGATTGAGGAAAATTTTGGTATGCCAGTGGTGCCACCTGCCGATATAACAGTGGAGCAGTATCTCGACTTAATGTCGTCCGATAAGAAAGCTGAACTGGGCAAGATCCGGTTTATCCTACTGAAAGCAATTGGTGAAGCGGTTATTGAGGGCGATGTTGAGAGTGAGTTACTTGAATCAACATTAACCGCTGGAAGCCAGCTTTGCTTGTGAATAACTATACAGAATCCCTAAGCCTTACATTCGACCCATTTCAGCCTGCTAGGAACAGTAATGATTTCTTTGCTGGGGGTAATCGTCAACAGCTTCTAAATCAATTAATTGAACATTCTATCTATAGTCAATCCATTGTGACGGTGACGGGTTGTTTGGGCTGCGGCAAAACAACCTTAGCCAATACTGTTTGTCAGAGTTTTGGTGATGAAACCGTTTGCGTACAAATACCTGCCACACTCTTTATGAATAAATCCCAATTTTTAGAGAAATTGGGTGAGCAGATTCCAGTTCATTTAAATGATGAGGGAACCGATTCTGCAATAGTCGGCATTCAACGCTTTGTTACGCAATTAGATCTCGAAGCTAAGTCCCTGATGATAGTTATCGATGATGCGCATGAGCTTGGTAGCGATGTGCTAGATCTCGTGACTTGCCTTAAGACTGGCACAACTACAGGCATCCACATTCTATTGTTCGGAGAAACTCAACTTACGAGTATGTTACGGAGTGCGTTAACTGCAGAGATGGAACAATCTCTGATTGAATTTGAGATTGCTGAATTGGGAGTAAAGGATACCGTAGACTATGTCAAGTTCAAACTCGCCGAAGCAGGATATACCGGCCAGCTACCAATATGCGCAAGCGATCTCGGGAATATTCACAATTCTGCAAATGGGATACCTGGAACTATAAACGCATTGGTTGCAAACGCACTGGAGGAAACAAGCGTAACATTGTCTTCTATCGATAATTCACAAAGTTTTATTTGCAGAGGGAAAAACTACTGGCTGATCGCAGCTACTTTAATCGTTCTATTGGTCTTTACATTCGTAATTTTGGCTCCTGATTCTCGCATAGAACAACAGCGCTCTCTTGCTAGAAGTGAGGCCAGTATCGACGTTTCTGCTGACGCTCAAGCTAATACCGATACGATTACTGAAGAACTAACCTATGAGATAGAACCGATAATGGTGGAAGTAGAATCTCCACTCGCTCAATCTCAAGAACTGACAACCGGAATAGTGGCAGATAGCACTGAGGCATCTAATCTTGAAGAACAGGTTAGCGAACCGAATTTTACTGCAGCAATTCCTGAAGAAGGTGAAATTTCAACTGCAGAAATCGCAGAGATCGACATCAGTGATTTTGAAAAATCTCTTCTGGAATATCCTGAATCCTCATACACTTTGCAAATCATGGGCTCCCATTCGGAGGCCAACGTACGACGATTTATTGAAGAAGAATTAGTTTCTTCCCAGCGCGGATACTTTGAAACCCGGTTTCAGGACAAGCCCTGGTTTGTGGTGCTTTTAGGCCAATTTGAAAGTCGTTCAGATGCCGCCAATGCAATAGAAGAGTTACCTACGTCCTTGCGATCATTACAGCCTTGGATTAGAAGTATTACCGATATCCAATCCGACATTCGAGAACTTAACTCGATAAACTGAGCTAAAATTTCATTCTCCAAGAACCTAGCGCTTTTGTGGCATTCTATTCCTCGTGTACAATTGTGCCCCCTTTTTATTGCGTGCTTTTAGATGGTCGGCAGGTGGAAACTGTCTTAAGAGATCCTATGGGACACCGAAAAACAATTGCAATCATTTATTAAGGTAGGGAATTTTCGTGCCACTTAAAAATGATCGTTTTTTAAAAGCGCTTATGCGAGAACCTGTAGATGTAACTCCGGTTTGGATGATGCGGCAGGCTGGCAGGTATCTGCCCGAATATAGAGCCACTCGCAAACAGGCTGGCAACTTCATGAATCTTTGTCAGTCTCCTGAGCTTGCATGCGAAGTTACCCTACAACCCTTGCGTCGCTATCCATTCGATGCGGCAATTCTTTTCTCGGACATTCTTACCATTCCTGATGCTATGGGGCAGGGGCTCTATTTTGAAGAAGGAGAAGGGCCTCGCTTTAGGAAAGTCATTCGCAGCGAGTCAGATGTTGAACAGCTCCCGGAAATCAAAACCGAAAAAGATTTAACTTATGTCACTGATGCGGTTGTATTGATTAGGCGAGAACTAAATGGATCAGTGCCATTAATTGGATTTTCTGGAAGCCCGTGGACTTTAGCAACTTATATGATTGAAGGCGGAGGAAGTAAGGATTTCCGAGTTGCTAAAGAATTTATGTATAACAACTCAGAAGCGATGCATTTATTGCTCGACAAACTTGCAGATGCTGTGATCGACTACTTGAACTCTCAAATCAGGGCTGGCGCTCAGGCAGTTCAAATCTTTGACACCTGGGGTGGGATTTTAACTACCACAAATTATCTGGATTATTCCTTAGCTTACATGAAGAAAATCGTCGCCAACCTAATTAGTGAAAATGAAGGCAGATCTGTGCCAATAATTTTGTTTACGAAAAATGGAGGCCTCTGGTTAGAGCCGATAGCAGCTTCTGGAGCCGACGCGGTCGGATTGGATTGGACGATCGAAATCGGCAAGGCCAGAGAACGAATAGGAGAACGCTGCGCTTTACAGGGCAATATGGACCCTTCAATCCTCTATGCTTCCCCTCAAGCAATTCATGCAGAGGTCGGAAACATTCTTGCCAGTTTCGGAAATGGTAACGGCCACGTCTTTAATTTGGGCCACGGTATTACCCCAGAGGTAAATCCTGACCATGTCAGTGCTTTCGTTGATGCGGTGCATGAACTCTCAGAACAATATCACTCTTGAGTCTAAAGATTTAATAACTGTACTGATCTCTCTCGGTGCTAATTTACCTTCCAGATTCGGCACCCCAATACAAACTTTGTCTGCCGCTATAACAAACATAGCGAACTTTGCTAATGGTAAATTGCTGACCTCTTCTTTCTATCAGACTGAAGCAGTCGATTGCGCCCCTGAAACTCCTGATTTCATTAATGCTGTTGTAGCGGTTCAATTGCCGAAGTTGATAACGGCAACTGAGCTGCTTGGTTTTCTACAGGAGTTGGAAAAAGAATTTGGCCGCGCAAATGACGATGCCAAAAACTCACCCCGCAAACTGGATCTTGATGTTCTCTACTTTGGTGATCAGCTGGTTACTTCTCGAGAACTGGAGATACCCCATCCGAGGGCGGCAGAGCGGCGTTTTGTCATAGAACCATTGACTGAAATAGCGCCGAATTTAGTGCTTCCCGGTCAATCTGTGTCAGTGCAGGCGCTCTTAGAATCTCTGCCTATATATCCTAAGGTGACTAAGCTTCACTGATCCTATTAAATTGACGTTGAATATTTACATTGCGCGCGTCTCCCGAATAGTTCTAATTACGATACCCGTAGTGGCTAGAGCCCAGAGAAATCGGGCAAATCGACTTGTGAAATAGTTATCAATCGGTCGATGATAGTGATAAGCTTCTAAGGTTGTCTGGTGCGTGCTAGATTTCAGATTTTAACCGCCCAAAACGGAGATACTGAGGGTTTGCTGGCTGCTGAATTAAGTCGCCAAGGAGCCGTGAGAGCTAAACCCTTAAATGCATTTAAAAGGTAAAAGAAAGAAACCGCTCGATATGAACCGCGTGAATTCAAAACTAGCGATCGCGACACTTGCAGCCTTGGGCCTACAAGGGCAGTTTGTATTCGCTCAGGAAGATGATGCCGACAATTCGGTCACAACTGATTCCGATACCTTTGCCAGTTTCCGCATCGCACCCACTTCTGTTCTGAGCGAAGCAGCCGCACCACTGTTTGAAATTCAGCGCAATTTGGAAGCTAGAGATATTCAAGGTCACGTGGTCGAAGATGCCTTGAATTTTAATCTCGGTCTTGAGATTACGCCTATTGAGGGTCTCAACATACGTGCAGACGCCTGGCAACAAGAAATCAATGAAGTGCCGGGTAATTCCACACGGGGTCCAGAAAATAATCTACCTCAGCTCTACATCGAAGATTCGGCTATTAATGAATTTAACATTGCAAATCCATTTATTGGGTCGAACTTGGAAAGTAGCGGTTTTGATATTGGCGCTTCCTATGTTTGGGATACTAATCGCTTTGGCCAGTTCACATTGAGCACTAAAACAACGTATGTTCAAAACTTTGAAAACAATGATTCGCTTCTTGAGTTAATAACCGTTGGGCTCGGGGATCCTGCAGATCGAGTTGTTAGTCCTGAATTGCAAAGCAACTTGATGCTAACGTGGGAGTTTGGCAATCACACAGCAACTGCGATTACTAATTACTTTGATTCGTTTAAAGATATTAGCGAATTAGATCTAGATGAAATCAATGCCTTAGTCGACGATATAATAACGGTTGATCTACAATACGGCTATAGTGTTGAAACTGGAAACAATGATCGTGCGATCATCTCGTTCGGAATTCGCAATATATTTAACGAGAAAACTGCGCAGATTCTCAATTCGAATACTCGCATACTCGATCAAAATGGCCGTGTAGCATACGGTTCCATCAAGTACCAATTCTAGGGTTCTATACTTTTCGTTTTAATGCGTTGGCGTCGACGTCAATGCAACATCATTTTTAGACAGATTAAAATTCAAAATTTCTGAATTTAAAGATCTGTTCTAAATACTTCACTGGAACCGCCTACATTAGTCTTATGCAATTATCCAATAGGAATAACAAAATCCTCTAAACAAGGCGCGAGAGTCTTGGAAATAATTTCAAATGCTAAAGAACTAATGATTGATTCTTGAATAATCTCTGATTGGGATTGAAACTAATGACCGAAATTAAATTAATAGATCTTCTAGCGAAATCGGAAATCAAAGTGCCAGTAATCTTTCGAGGAGTCAAAGAGTAGTCAAGCGTTAAGATTTCGCCATGGATTTCCAGTCAGGAGTTCCGGATGCAGGGGCCTTCACTTATAATTGCGGCTGATTTTTCATCGGTGAAAATTTAGGGGGACTGGTATATGGGGGGCTACCGCGCGCCTTTAAGGGATATTAATTTTCTTTTGCAAAACGTTTTCGAGGCTGAGAAAGTTTTCGCTGCAATGCCAGAAACAAAAGAAGTAACTGATGATCTAATTTCCGCAATATTAGATGAGGCGGGAAAGATAGCGGAGCAACTGCTATCACCTATTAATCAGTCAGGTGACTTGGAATCCTGTCATTTTGAAAACGGTAAAGTAACCACTCCGAAGGGATTCAAAGAGGCATATGACGCGTACGTTGAAGGCGGATGGCCCAGTCTAACGGGGAACGTTAACTATGGCGGCCAGGGAATGCCAAAAGTGCTTTCTGCAATGATTGAAGAAATGTTTTTTGGCGCAAATTCTTCTTTTTGCCTCTATACGATTTTAACCACTGGTGCCACCTTGACCATAAGTCAGCATGCTAGTGAAGAACTAAAACAAACTTATCTTCCCAACATGTACGCTGGAATTTGGGCAGGTACTATGTGCTTAACCGAACCACATGCCGGAACTGATCTGGGAATAATAAATAGTAAAGCTATACCAAATTCCGAGGGCAATTACGATGTCACCGGCACAAAGATATTTATTACCGCCGGAGATCACGATCTCACAGACAATATCATCCATTTGGTTTTAGCGAAGCTGCCTGACGCACCTCCAGGTCCTAGAGGAATCTCGCTTTTCCTAGTTCCAAAGTTTCTGGTAAATGATGATGGATCACTTGGTGATGACAATGGTGTTGTTACAGGTTCGATTGAACACAAGATGGGAATTAAAGCATCGGCGACTTGTGTATTGAATTTCGAAAAATCAAAAGGATTCTTGATTGGAGAACTAAACGGGGGGCTTTCGAACTTGTTTACCATGATGAACTATGAACGCCTTTCCATGGGGTTACAAGGTAATGGCCTTGCGGAGAGTTCTTACCAACTTGCTTCGGGGTATGCCAAGGAAAGACTCCAAGGCCGAGCTGCAAAGGGCCCGAAATTAACAGACAAGGCTGCAGATCCAATTCTGGTTCATGCCGATGTGAGGCGAATGTTGCTGACCATGCGAGCTAACACTATCGCTGGCCGGGCGCTTTCGCTTTATTCATCCTTTCAGTTAGATATTGCACGTTTCCACCCGGATGAAGCTGAGAGAATACGGGCCGGTCAATTAGTGTCATTATTAGTTCCGGTTCAAAAAGCTTATTGCACGGACCGCGGATTTGAATCCTGTGTGCTTGGACAACAGGTTTTAGGTGGACATGGCTATATTGCAGAATGGGGATTGGAACAGAATGTGCGTGACGCTCGCATTTCTCAGATCTATGAAGGAGCAAATGGTATTCAGGCGCTCGATCTTATGGGTAGAAAAACAGTTCGTAGCAATGGTGAATTATTAGGAATCTTATTTAAAGAAATGGAAGGCTTTATTGAGTCCAGCAAACATATTGAAGCATTAGCTGAAGGATTAACAAAGCTTGAGTTCCTTATGGGTGAGTTAAAACAAGCAACCAATACTGTTATCGAGAAAGCGAAGAAAGATCCTGACGAGATAGGAGCGGCTTCATATCCCTACATGGAGCTTATGGGTTTAACTTTATTTTGTTTTATGTGGCAGCGTATTCTAGCCTCAGTTCATTTGGCGAAAGTTAACAATGATGGTAGTGAGGACTATCTGAATGGATTGTTAGGAAGTGGTGATTTTTTTATGAATCGGATTCTGCCTAAATCTAAAACTCTATTAGAGGAAATAGAGGCGGGCGCAAAATCGCTAATGGCGGTTACCGCCGATCAGTTTTAATCTGGAATTAAGATAGAATAAAAAGATGGAGATTGAAGTCTAAACAACCCAATCTATGTTTTCTTAAACTTTTAAATGCTGGGGTGATTTCATGAGGTTTGGGCTCTCGAATTGACATGTTGCTCTTAAAGTCATTGCTGACAAACTGAGTACCAGCATTTGCCAATTCCTGACGAAGATTTCCTACGCAAGATATTCCGCTAGGGGTTGGATCTTTCTCTTCTAGTCGACTTAGCGATAGATGTCTTGATAAAGCCCTGCAACCATCGAGTCGTCGCAGTCCTGATTTATAATGTTGTCTATGATCTGCCGATTTCTCATCAGTTATTAGGTTGAAAAAATAGACTATTTGGCACTAAACGCCACGAATGCTGGCTTTGACTGATTTCCCATAGGGCAAAGAGTGTTCCGATATTGCCGACAAGCATAGAGTATTTTGCTTTGGTTTGCCCCGGCAAGGTTCGGAGGCTCTAACGAGACATCATCGGGATTCAGTGTCAGTTCTGGATTTTTGCCCGCACCTGTATACTTGCACGACAATTCAAATGGTGAAAGAGAGATGATAAGAGTAGCAATCGCTGGCGCCGCTGGGCGTATGGGGAGAAGCTTGGTCGAAGCTGTTAGCCGCAGTAATGCCGCTATACAGTTAACCGTGGCCACAGTTCTTGCAGACGATCCCTGCCATAATGTCGACTGCGGTCTCATAGCTATGGGAACAAGCAATGGTGTCGTCACGGTGGGTGACCTTGCATCTCAAGTCGATGAGTTTGACGTGCTTATAGATTTCACCGAGCCTGCTTCGACTATTTCTCATTTGGAAGTTTGTCGCAAATATCGAAAAGCAATGGTAATTGGAACGACAGGAATGTCAGAGTCTGAACAACAGCAACTTAAAAGTGCTGAAAACGGAATTCCAATAGTCTTTGCCCCAAACATGAGTGTTGGTGTAAATCTTTGCTTCGATTTATTAGAGCAGGCGGCTCGAGTAATGGGTGATGAAGTTGATATCGAGATTACTGAAGCTCACCATCGTTATAAGAAAGATGCTCCTTCTGGTACAGCTCTCAAAATGGGAGAGGTTGTAGCTGAAAGTTTAGGGCGTGATCTAAAAGAAGTTGCTGTTTATGGCCGAGAAGGGATTGGTGATGAGCGTAAGCGTACAGCGATAGGATTTTCCACCATAAGGGCGGGAGATATTGTTGGTGACCATACGGTTACTTTTGCCAGCCTGGGTGAGCGAGTTGAGATTACTCATAGGGCAAGCAGCCGAATGACTTTCGCCAATGGGGCCGTCCGTGCAGCATTATGGGTTGCTGGAAAGCCAGCGGCAGTCTACTCAATGCGAGAGGTGCTCGGATTAGATTAAATCAGCCAGAGGTGAAATTATTTGGATTTGCGCGAAGCATTCGTGGACAAGTGAGAGTTAATTTTCATAGAATGCCTGCTCAGTATGTTGAATGCTGAGATCCAAAAATTTTATAGAACACAGACCGAAAGCGGAGTGAAGGTTTCTTCATTCCGCTTTTTTTTGATGCGCTCAGAAAGATAAAAACAGGAGAAAAAGTGGCCGGATTAGCTGTACTGGCATTGGGAGATGGCAGTATATTTAAAGGGACTGCGATTGGAGCTGAAGGTAGTTCCATTGGGGAAGTTGTTTTTAATACGTCTATGACGGGCTATCAGGAAATTCTTACCGACCCATCTTACGCGCAACAAATAGTAACTCTTACCTATCCTCATATAGGTAATACCGGAACCAATGAGGAAGACAATGAGTCTGATAAAGTTTGGGCCTCCGGATTAGTAATTCGAGATTTACCTCTTCTAGCCAGTAACTGGCGCAATCAGCAAAGTCTTGATGATTACCTAAAGCAGAGAAATGTAGTCGCGATTGCTGAACTTGATACGCGACGTCTTACTCGAGTATTAAGAGACAAAGGATCACAAAATGGGTGTTTGCTTTCAGGAGCTGCCTTGGAAAAAGGGGGCACAGAAAAAGCAATAGAATTGGCACAGCAGTTTCCTGGTCTCAAAGGCATGGATTTAGCGAAAATTGTCAGTGTCAATCGGTCTTATTCCTGGGAAGAAGCCGTTTGGGATATAAGGGAGGGGTATCTCCTTCCCGCCGAGTCTCGATTTAATGTAGTGGCCTACGATTTTGGTGTGAAGCGCAATATTCTGCGTATTCTCGCTGCTAGAGGGTGCAAAGTAACAGTTGTTCCTGCTGAAACTCCTGCCGCTGATGTACTAGCTATGAACCCGGATGGCATTTTTCTGTCTAATGGGCCTGGCGATCCTGAGCCTTGTGACTACGCCATCACGGCAATTAAAGAATTTCTAAATCAGTCAATTCCATTATTCGGTATTTGTTTGGGTTGCCAACTCTTAGCTCTCGCTTGTGGCGCAAATACAATCAAAATGCAACTCGGACATCATGGTGCAAACCATCCGGTGCAGAACCTTAGAGATGGCACTGTTTTGATAACCAGCCAAAACCACGGTTTTGCAGTTGATGGGGACACCCTACCGGACAAATTAGAAGCTACCCATAAATCTCTCTTCGATGGTTCGCTGCAAGGAATAGAATGCACGGATAAACCAGCGTTTGGTTTTCAAGGCCATCCTGAAGCCAGCCCAGGTCCTCACGATGTAGCGCCATTGTTTGATCACTTTATTGAAATCATGGAAAGTCATTCAAATTCTGCCAGTAACACAGAACAAGTCGCCGCGAGTAGTTAAGTATGCCAAGAAGAGCTGAAATCAATTCCATTCTAATACTTGGGGCTGGTCCGATCGTCATCGGTCAGGCGTGCGAGTTTGATTATTCTGGCGCACAGGCATGCCAGGCGCTCAAAGAAGAAGGCTACCGGGTAATTCTGGTGAACTCTAACCCTGCCACTATCATGACTGATCCCTCGATGGCAGATGCTACATATATCGAGCCGGTGAAGTGGCGCATCGTCGAAAAAATAATTGAAAAAGAAAGACCTGATGCAATCTTGCCAACCATGGGTGGCCAAACGGCACTCAATTGTGCACTCGATCTAAATCGGCATGGCATATTGGATAAATACAATGTCGAGTTAATTGGAGCGAGTTGCGAAGCAATTGATAAAGCAGAAGACAGGGAACTATTTGACAATGCGATGACATCGATTGGATTGGAAACTCCGAGACATGGTATGGCTCACAATATGGAGCAAGCCCATGAAGCATTAGAGAAGATTGGTTTTCCTTGTATTATTCGTCCTTCATTCACTTTGGGTGGCACCGGCGGAGGCATTGCCTACAACAAAGAAGAATTTGATGAGATCTGTGCCCGTGGATTAGAACTTTCTCCAACCACGGAATTACTGATCGATGAATCGTTAATCGGTTGGAAAGAGTTTGAGTTAGAAGTTGTTAGAGACAAAAACGATAACTGTATAATTGTGTGTTCAATTGAAAATTTTGACGCCATGGGCGTGCACACAGGAGATTCAATCACCGTTGCACCTGCGCAAACTCTAACTGATAAGGAATATCAGATTCTTCGTAATGCAGCTATTGCTGTTCTTCGCGAAATCGGGGTGGAAACTGGCGGTTCTAATGTGCAGTTTGCAGTGAATCCTGCAGATGGGCGACTAGTAATTATTGAAATGAATCCACGGGTTTCTCGCTCATCGGCACTTGCTTCAAAAGCCACGGGATTTCCAATCGCCCGAGTCGCAGCCAAACTTGCAATCGGTTTTACTCTAGATGAGTTACGCAATGAGATCACTGGCGGAGTAACTCCTGCTTCGTTCGAACCAACAATTGATTATGTTGTAACTAAAATCCCACGCTTTACTTTCGAAAAATTTACCGAAGCTAATGATCGCATTACCACACAAATGAAGTCTGTTGGCGAGGTCATGGCAATTGGGCGTACTTTCCAGGAATCCATGCAGAAAGCTCTGCGAGGATTAGAAGTTGGCATGTGTGGTTTCGATCCAATCTTAGATAACCGTCTGTCTAATGCCAAAGAAGTGCTAACTCGAGAACTA
>DFQD01000178.1 GCA_002377605.1 Gammaproteobacteria bacterium UBA3498
ATTACAAAGCAAACACACCAACTAACAAGAATCCAATTGTTGCGAATCCTGCTGCAATCAACGCATAGGGCAATTGTGTCCGGACATGGTCAATGTGATCTGTCGCAGATGCCATTGATGCCACTACCGTAGTATCACTAATTGGTGATGCGTGATCTCCAAAGACTGAACCAGAAAGCACTGCCGCAAGAAATAAGGCCGGATTGAAATCCAGCGACAGAGAAATCTGAATAGCCAGTGGAATCATTATGGCAAAGGTTCCCCAGCTCGAGCCAATAGAAAACGCGATAACACCGGAGATCAAAAATAACAAAGGAAGCAATAGTATTGTTGGAATCGTCTCTTCTGCTACGCCTGCTACATAGATACCTGTACCTAACGCGTTCGCAACGTCACCCAGCGCAAGTGCAAATAACAAAATTACAGCAACTGGTAACAGGCCTCCTGCACCCTTTAGAAAAATCTGCATTAATTCCTCAACGCTACTTCGCTTATATGCCAATGCTAGTACCCATGCAACCAGCAATGCGAATAGCACTGACCAGAGTACCGAAGTCGAACCTGAACCTTCACTAATAACTCCGCTACCAGTGATGTAAAGACTCATAGGCATTGCAAATACCATTGCAAAAATAGGTACGATCATGAAGCGCGCTTTACCTCCTGTATCGTGTTTTTTCTGTGAGCTTAAAATCGAAGGGTCAACCATAGGAGTTGCATTAGGCCAAAGTAATTGACCATCGTCGGTGCGGGCCTGAGCGGCACGCATAGGCCCGATATTAATATTGCGCCAGATTACAAAGGCTGAAAACAACACTACGATTATTGGATACAAGTTAAATGGAATTGCTGCGACGAATACTTGTAAAGGATTTTCGATGTTTGCGGATGCAGTGAGACTGATTATCAGAGCCCCCCAGGCATTGAGAGGAATCATGATGCAAATAGGAGCGGAAGTTGAGTCAATAATATAGGCCAGCTTTTCGCGAGCGACCTTATAGCGATCAAATAAAGGCCGCGAAATAGACCCCGCCACGAGTAAAGTCATATTCGATTCGATAAAGACTACGATCCCAGTCCCATAGGCCAGCCATTTGGCCTTGTTTGGTTTATCCACCCAGCTTTTCGATTCCAGCAAAGTGATAAAACCATTCACCCCTCCTAGTTTTTCGATTGTCGCTATTAATCCTCCAATAACCAGGGTGAAAACGAGCACACGGGTATCACCGGCATCACTAAATACGTTTATTACTCCCTCAATGGCTAAAGCAAGCCCACTAAACGGGTTCACGGACTCTAGGATGCTATATCCAATCAAAATTCCTATGGATAGAGAAATGATCACCTGGCGAGTCGTGATAGCTAAAACTATTGCTAATAGTGGCGGCGCTATAGATAAGAGATTCGGCTCATACATCGTATTTTAATAATCCTTTCAAGTTTTTTGACACTAGCGGATAAATAATAATGTAAAAACAAAGAGATAGAATGATAAATTCATTTTACCGAAAAGCTCCGCGTACTGGATTTTAACTGGAAATCGATGGTCTGAACCGCAAAATTGCGGTACATTTAGCTGTTTTTCACAAATGCTGCCAATCATCATACTCCCACGAGGTTTGAGATATGGACCGTAGATCGTTTCTAAGCAACATGAGTGCAGCCACTGTAGCCTCAATAGCTGGTGCTGCAACCCTTTCCGAGAAAGCTGACGCTCTCGAAGACGCCATGAGCGATGAGCTCGATAAACGTATTGCGACGCCTTGGTTTTGCAATATAGATCCAACGCCGGAACCAGTGGCAGGAGACACGCGGCCCTATTACATGCATGACGATCCCCGTCTGCCTGAAATGCCAGAGGCACCAACTCTAATCGATTTTTTTAAATTGCGATTTGCTCCGGCCAATCACGTATTACAAAGTGCGCGGCTGGCGAAAAATAATGGCATGGACGAGAAAGTAATTCTTGCCTGCTTACTCCATGATATCTGTGTAGGAAACTTGATTCGTACCGATCATGGCTACTGGTGTGCACAAATGATTGCCCCTTATGTCGATGAAGAAGTCGCCTGGGCAATTGAAAAACACCAGGCCTTGAGATTCTTTCCAGACGAATCTGTTGGTTACGAATATCCTGATGCTTACATCCGCTTCTTTGGAGCCGACTATAAGCCAGAGCCCTATATCGTAAAATCCTGGGAAGAAGCGAAGAAGCATCGCTGGTATATGACCTCCAGGCTTATTACTTTGAATGATTTGTATTCCTTTGAAGAAGGTGTTGTTGTCGATGTCGACGATTTTACCGACATTATTGGAAGAAACTTTAAACAGCCAAAAGAAGGGTTAGGCTTTGATGGATCACCTGTAGCCCATATGTGGCGAAGTATGATCTGGCCTAATAATTTTCTATAAGCAGTAAAAATTTTAGACGTTTATTACAACAATTACTTAAAACTGAATGGTTTCCAGGTTGAAGGAGAGAAATATGCGCAAGAAGTTCCCATGCAAGCGTAATGCTATTGCTGCTGGGGTAATCCTCGCCAGCATGGCTTTGCAAGCGACAGCCCAAGAAGACGATGAAATTGAAGAAGTCGTAGTAACCGGTTCATTTATCCGCGGTACCCCATTGGATGCTCCGTCCCCAGTCCAGATAGTTGACAGGGAAAGTATTGAAGCCCAGGGCGCGGCTATCATTTGGGATGTAATCAAAAACCTCGAAGTGAACTC
>DFQD01000064.1 GCA_002377605.1 Gammaproteobacteria bacterium UBA3498
GGTGCATATTTAAATGGGATTTCCAATGTGCTCTGTTGGAGCATGGGCAATCATCCCGTGTACTTGTGGACGCTACCAATGTTTCATTGCAATGGGTGGTGTTTCCCTTGGACTCTTGCTGCTGTAGCTGGAGCTAGTGTGTGTTTACGTCATGTTCGCGATAACTCTATCTTTGATGCAATAAAACAGCATGAGGTTTCCCATTTCTGCGGTGCACCAGTCGTTCTGAATACATTAATCAATGCAGCGGATGAATTAAAAGAGGGTATGAATCATCAAATATTTGCAATGACAGCTGGGGCTGCTCCTCCTGCTGCAGTAATAGCGGGAATGGAAAACATGGGGTTTAGTGTTACCCATGTGTATGGATTGACGGAAACTTATGGCCCGTGCGTTGTTTGTGCTCCACAAGAAGAGTGGCAGGAAATTTCAATAGAAGAAAGAGCAGAGATATTGGCACGCCAGGGGGTAAGAGCTCCTTTACAGGATGAAGTGATGGTGGCGGACCCGAAAACCATGGAGCCGGTTCCCAAGGATGGTAAAACCATGGGAGAAATTTTTATGCGCGGTAATCTCACCATGAAGGGATATCTCAAAAATCCTGCAACCACTGAAGCCTCTTTTGCTGGGGGTTGGTTTCATTCAGGTGATCTTGCAGTATGGTATGAAGACGGCTACGCTCAGATCAAAGATCGCTCAAAAGACATCATAATATCCGGTGGTGAGAATATTTCGTCTTTGGAAATTGAGTCTGTGCTGTTCAGGCACCCGAAAATATTGGAGGCAGCGGTGGTGGCGAGCTCCGATGAGAAATGGGGGGAAGTTCCCTGTGCTTTTGTTAGTTTAAAGGAAGGTGAGGAGCTAACGGCTGAAGAATTGATGGTTTATTGTCGTGAAGAATTAGCTGGATTCAAGATTCCAAAGAAAGTAGCCTTCGGACCAATTGATAAGACTTCAACGGGTAAGGTGCAAAAATATCTACTGCGTGAGAAAGCAGAAAACATAGAATATATTAAAAAGATAAGATAAAAATTCAATGAAGCTTGAGGAGATACAAATGAGAAACTTCTTTAATACACTAACTGCGGTAATTGCATTGGTATTCACCATTCAAATTTCTGCCCAGGACATGGAAGATACAATTACGGTAACCAGTTCCATCTTTGATCATCACGGAACAGTGCCAGAGGAAAATTCTGCCTACGGTGCTAATACTTCCATCGATCTAAGTTGGTCAGATCTGCCGGCAGGCACTCAGTCATTGGCATTAATATGCGATGATCCTATCGTTGTAGATATAGGTATGATGGAAAGTCCATTTGTACACTGGGTTGTATACAACATTCCGGGAAGTGCTTCTGGCCTGCCTGGTGGGATGTCTGCTGATGCCGAGCCTAATCTCAGCGGATTAGATGGATTAGTTAATGGTAATAACGGTTTGGGTAGGCCAGGTTATTTTGGCCCGCGACCACCAGCAAATGGTCAGTTACATGCTTACCATTTTCGCATCTATGCACTGGATGCAGATTTGGACCTTGAGCCTGGTTTAAACAAAGACGCTTTATTAGAGGCTATTGATGGCCATGTGCTCGGTACTGGCATGCTGATGGGTCATTACGAGCGCAAAGAATAAGAAATTTTCTTGATGGAAAAGCGGGCTGTTGGCCCGCTTTTAATTTGTTACAGCGTTCATTGGTAACATTGACCATCGCTGTACAGACTATATGCTATGAGCTAAGGTGCCTTTTCCCTGACTTTATACGCTTACAGAGGCTGCGGGATAGCGATTGGTATCTGCTTATAGCAACAAAATATATATCGGCGCAGAACGAGTTGTAATTTCTATAGGACCAATATGATGAAAAAGAATATTCGCAATGTATCGATTCTAACTCTGCTACTCTCCTTCTTGGTCTGGCCAGGCAGCTTGTTGGCTCAACGAGTTGTGGAATCAGATTCCCATCGCTTCGAAGAGGTCGCTGAAGGAGTCTGGCATGTAAGTGGCAATGGAACGATTCACACCATGAGCAATGCTATGGTGTTAGTGGGTGAGTTTGATACGTTGGTTGTCGATTCTCATGTGACACCAGCGGCAGCACGAGCACTAATAGATTCACTTTCGGTGGTTACTGACAAGCCTGTTAGATATCTGGTTAATAGTCACTATCATTTTGATCATGCCCACGGTAATCAATCATTCCCAGATGACGTAGAAATCATTGGTCATGAATTCACACGAGCGAAATTAAACGGTGATATAGGCAATGTGCTGGAAGAAAGAACATTCAGAAGTTTTTCCGATCCAGTTCCTTCAATAGTATCGAATCTACAAAGACAGGTGGAAGATGAGTCTGATAGTGCTCGCAGAGCACAATTACAAGAACAGCTCCGGGTGCAGGCGGATTATATGAACGCTATTCCAGAAGTAAATCCAACCCCCCCGAATATAACTTTGGCAGAAAAAATGACATTGTTTCAGGTTGTGGCAAGAGGAAGTCGTGAAATTCAATTGTTGCATTTCGGACGTGCTCATACTGGTGGTGATGTGGTTGTTTATCTTCCGCAGGAACGTATCGCTTTTACTGGAGACATGATGTTGCCAGGATTGGCCTACATGGGTGATGGTCATGTGGATGAATGGCCAGCCGCACTAGAAGGACTTAAGAGTTTGAATTTCGATGCGTGGCTGCCGGGCCATGGTCCGGTAATGCGCAATAAAGATCAGATTTCATATTTTCAGGAATATTTACTCGATCTTTGGGTTAAAGCCGAAGGTATGCATAGCCGAAGTGTTGGCTGGGAAGAGGCAGCAGGGCAAATAGACATGACTAACCATTCAGCAAATTTTCCTCAGATTCAGGGTCCTGGAGTTGACCCGAGGGCAATGAGACGGATTTTTGAGCTGTTAGAGGAAAGGTAAAATAATGGAAACATTAAAAAAGGGGCCAACCGGCCCCTTTTTTTATTTTCTAGTGGATAACTAATCCAATATAGGATAACCGACAATAGGTGTGTTGGCGTCAATGATTGACTGCATTGCAGTCACCCCAAAATCCTGACGTACGGTTAGATGACTGTAAGAAGTAATCTGAGTCATCATGATGCCAGTCATTTCTTCTATAGGATCGGTCCAGAAGATTGTGCCCCAGGCGCCACCCCAGGTATAAGAGCCGGGAGTAAGCGGGTCTCGAGCTTTACCTGCATCGCTTAGAATGCCGAAACCTAAGCCGAAATTATACCCTGGTCCACGTACATAAACGTCGCCGTCGCCACTGTGATTAGAAATCATTAGGCTCACTGTCTTCGGGCTTAGTAAACGGACACCATCCAGTTCGCCGCCGTTTAATAACATTTGGCTGAAGCGCCAATAATCTGAAGCGGTAGAAAATAATCCAGCCACACCACCGTAATAGTTTTCTCCGAAGAATGGCTTATCGGAGTATTCCTTAGTACGGGATAATTCGATGGTTTGTCCAGGGCCTGATGGGCTATAAACAGAAGCAACTCGATCTCGTTTATCTTCAGGTACTACATAGAATGTATCTTCCATGCCAAGTGGATCAAAAATATTTTTTTGAAGATATTCCTTTAACGTTTCACCTGAGATTCTCTCAACCAACAGCGCAACATAATCTGTTGAACTACCATACTGCCATTCATCTCCTGGATGAAAGGCGAGCGGAAGAGTCCCGCGACGAATAATAGTGTCTTCTAAATTGTCTCTACGTTCTAGCAATGCTAATTCATCAGCATTGAGGGTGTCGCGACTTGGATCTAGGCCGGCAGTGTGTGAAAGCACGTGACGAAAATCCACAGGCCTATGGGCTGGTACTCGGTAAGTGCCAAATTCATTCTCGACAATTACTTGTTTGTCAGCGACTTCCGGAATCCAGTCTGAAATCGGATCAGTCAGCAGGAAATGCCCTTCTTCGTAAAGCATCATCAATGCTGTGGAGACGATTGGCTTGGTCATAGACATAATGAAGAAGATCGTATCACCGGTCATTTCTTCACCGGTCTCTTTGCTCTTCCAACCTTGCGATTCCATATGAATTACTTGTCCCTTGCGGGAAATCAGAGAAACCGTGCCCGCTAGCTGGTTGGCGTCGATATAACGCTGCATGGCATCAGACATGCGCTCTAACCGCTCGCTTGATACACCCACACTTTCTGGGCTGGCGATTGGCAATCCATTAGCCAAGGCTGAAGTAGATAAGGCAAAGACAGTACTCACAAATAGCATCTGTTTGGTCGTTGTTTTTATTTTTTTGACTAATAAGGAAATCATGAATTATTCCTCGCATTAATAAGATGGCATTGAGTATAGAGACATGCTGCAAATTTGACCAGAGAGCCAAATTACTTCATGCTCCACCACCTTGTGTAAATCTCTACAGGGAAGTGATGAGCGAATCCCCTCCTGATTCCAAACCTATTTTTCTTACTCCTGGGCATAATGCAGGAGACTTAGTGGAATCCCCAAAATGGAAGCTTCTACAGGAAACACCAGGACTTGTAGAAGTGGATGCACATCTACCTGAGCACTTACTAAATCCCCGTAATCAGCTGTTTGGAGGATTTCACGGCACTTACGTTGATATGATTTCCCTCTATACGGCGCGAACTTTATTTACTGAACAAAATCAATTTAAGTGGTCGAGTACTGTCAATATGCGCATCGATTACTTCGCGCCTGTACTGGGGCCAAGGTTTCTGCTTAAAGGCGAAGTGATAAATGATGGGCGTACTACTTGTTTAGTAGCTACAACCTTTACTGACTATGAGGGCAACAAACTTGTTTACGCCATTACCACTTTAAAAAAGGGTCAATAGCAAACAAAAAACCCGATCACTCGAAAGCAATCGGGTTTTATGGATTTGTGAAAGATCACATGGAGTAACCTTTTTCGTCGTGATCAGTAATGTCACAACCCATCTGCTCCTGTTCATCAGTTACCCGAATTCCAGAAGTAATAGCACCAACAACTTTAACTAATATAAAAGTCGCAATCGCTGTGTAGATTCCAGTTGCAAGAATGCCCGTTACTTGCACACCAACCTGAGAACCAATAGTCATGCCTTCGCTTAAACCGTTGCCGCTAAAGATTCCAAGATTTGCTGAAACCATAATACCAGCGAGGAAGGTACCGACTATACCGCCGACACCATGCACTGGAAATACGTCAAGAGAGTCATCTATCTTCATGCGCTGCTTAAGGTAAGTGGTAGCGTAGTAACAAATTACTCCGCCGGCGAGGCCTACTACTAATGCGCCAGCGGGCCCAACGGAACCAGAAGCTGGCGTAATGGTGGCGAGGCCAGCAACCATTCCTGTAATCGCTCCAAGGCCACTTGGCTTACCAAACTTAATCCATTCGATAACCATCCAGCTTAGTGCGCCAGTTGCAGCAGAGATGTGAGTTACGAATAAAGCCATACCCGCTGCGCCATCGGCAGCTAGAGCGGATCCGGCATTAAAGCCAAACCATCCCACCCAGAGCATTGCTGCACCGGTAAAGCTCATGGTTAGATTATGCGGAAGAGATGCGGATTGTAAAAAGTCTTTGCGTTGCCCAATCATGAGTGCAAGCACAAGGGCTGCTACACCGGCAGTAATGTGCACGACAGTTCCGCCAGCGAAATCAATTAGACCCATTTGGCCCAACCAGCCGCCACCCCAGACCCAATTAGCAATTGGAAAGTAAACCACTAATGTCCACAGAATGCTGAAAAGCAACATAGACGAGAATTTAATCCTTTCCACAAATGCGCCAACTATCAATGCTGGAGTAATGATGGCAAATGTCATCTGGAATCCAGCAAAAGTTGTTTCAGGAATAGTTCCGGATACAGAATTGATATCGATGCCACTGAAGAACATTCGGCTTAATCCACCCCAGTAGGGGGACTCCGAAGGACCGAAGGCGATGCTATATCCGACCACTAACCATAGTATGGAAATTGCTACAGCAATCGAAAAGCACTGCATGAGAACAGACAATACATTCTTCGTTCTCACCAGACCGCCATAGAATAATGAAAGCCCCGGTAATGTCATGAACAACACTAGCGCTGTGGAAGTCAGAATCCAGGCGGTATCAGCACCATTGATATCTTGAGCAGAGGCGACTGTAGGTACGAAAATAAGCGCACCGGCCAACAAGAATTTGTTTTTAAATATTTTCTTTAGCATTTTCTTCTTCATCCCCTATAAGGCGTCGTTGCCGGTTTCACCGGTTCTGATACGAATGGATTGTTCTAAATTGGTGACGAAAATCTTGCCGTCTCCAATCTGACCTGTGCCTGCTGCCTTGCAGATCGCCTCAATAGCCCGATCCACTAAATCATCGGGTACGGCTATTTCCATTTTTGATTTTGGAAGGAAGTCGATGACGTATTCGGCGCCGCGATAGAGTTCGGTGTGGCCTTTCTGTCTTCCAAATCCTTTTACTTCTGTGAGTGTTACACCGCTAACCCCGATTTCTGAGAGTGCTTCGCGGACATCATCCGCTTTAAAGGGCTTTACGATTGCGGTAATTAGTTTCATTGTTGGTCTCCTGCATTATTTTGGTGCGTTTTTGTTGGCGATGATTCGTTTCGGTGCAACGAAATGCTAAAGGTTCAGCACCAGCCAGCGCGCGTTCGGGTCGCCAACTTGGGTACTGCAATGCCCGAAAACTTCACCACGCCTTAATCTCTGCACCAATCCGGTCTCAAATGTTCAAAAAATACTGTTGTGGACGTAATTGGTGCACAAAACTGATCTTTTATGAGCAAGAATCAAACCAAGTTTGTCTATAAATAAACAGAGTTAGAAAAAAGCGGAGTAATCACTCAAGGGGAGAGGTGAGTGATTACCCTCTAGTGGGGAGGGATTGCTTGTATAGCTGCATGCTGCTGAATTTCTCGAACTGGTTAAATCGGCGGAATCCCGACTAGCGGTCTCATAGAGATGCCGACAGATATATCGAAGATCATCAGGCTGAAGAAATTATCCTAAAATTGAGCCAAACCCAGCCCAAGCCGCGAATAACGGTGCCGACGATTAGCGCTATACGACGCCCAAACTAAACCAAGCCACTTCGACATGATGCCCGCAAAAAAAATGAGAAGGTGCCTCGAGGACCAAAATATTCGTTACGACCACTATCTGCAGATAAAAAATCTCCGAGGGAACAATAATCATGGAGCATCGGAATAATGCTAAACCAAAAATTACATTAATATTGTTGTACAATTTTTTTGGCGCAATAGCCCCCAGTTACCCGCAGTCATATACGAGTAGATAAATTTCTTACTGTAAAAAAAAAGACCTCTAGGCTTTTGGGCTTAGAGGTCTTTTCTTTAAGACTTTGGTTTTTTGACTATCTGTCAGAAAATCACTCCAAGTAGGTCTCCCAAATTTTTACCACGCAAGCACAGAACAGGTGACCGAAATAGACCCTGCTCGATGGCATAGTTATTAACAGATAAAGAGTGTTCATCGTCTTCAAAAAAGATAAAGTTTTGAGAGCGCGGATATTAAACTCATTAATTGCTTAGTCAAGCACAACGTGCATTCATTAGTGCTCTTCATTTGCTTTTAAATGTTCCTCATCTTTCACTAAGTATTCGAAAGATTCGCGTTTCTTTCCCCACATCGTTGCCAGAATAGAGCCGCTTATATTGTGCCATACACTAAACAATGCACCTGGTAGTGCTGCAGTAGCGGAAAAGTACTGTAAAGCTAGAGCTACACCAAGTCCGGAGTTCTGCATTCCGACCTCAATGGCGATTGTCTGGCTTTGTTTAATATTGAATCCACACAGGCGGCTTACGAAGAATCCTCCAGCTAAACCGAGTGTGTTGTGCAGAACAACCGCAGCTAATGTTAGCACTCCGATATCGAGTAAACGTACAGAGTTTAGTCCAACAACAATTGCAATTATTAACAAAATAAAAACGATGGAAAGAGACGGTAAAAATATTTCAATCTTTGAAACTTGAGGGTGTGCTAAATGCTTTATCAGCATCCCAGCGAATACTGGCAAGAAAACCATCTGTAAGATGCTTATTAACATGCCCAAAGAATTTACACTTACTGTCTCTGATAAATAGAATGTGCATAGAAATGGTGTTGCGAATACTCCAACTAAAGTTGAAGTCATTGTCATTGATATCGAAAGTGCAACATCACCTTTTGCTAGATAACTGATTACATTTGATGCTGTTCCTCCGGCGCAACTTCCAACTAGAACCATGCCAACAGTTAATTGGGTTGACAGTTGCAACATTCCTGACAAAGTGAGCGCAAGTATTGGCATGAGTATAAATTGCAGGAGCACGCCAATAATGACAGCTCGTGGATCTTTGGTTATTCGGGAAAAATCTTCTTTGTTTAACGTTAGCCCCATCATGAACATTATGCCTGCTAACAAAGGTACGATGGCTGTCTCCAGTGAGCTAAACGGTTCGTTGAACACGAAGGCGGCTATGGAGAGCAATATGGCCCATAGTGGAAAGAATTGGTTAAAAAATGCCATAAATTGAATGTAGTTATTCAAATCAAACCAATGAGTATGGTTTATTCATCGTTATCCGGAGTTTTTCCTTAAATTCAGTTTGCGTTTAATTTCGTGCAACTTAGATTGAGCCAGAATTCATAATTTAGCGGCTGTAACTTTCTTGCGAATTATGTGTCTCAGGCTGACCTTATTAAGGAATCTGCAAGGGGAATAACTTTCGGACATCTTTTGTATTAATCGCGGTTAATAGCAAATGATCAAGAAAGCACTTCTTTTAGGTTACCATTTAGCTCTTCTTAGATAGAGGAAGACTGGTTTTAGTTCGACCTTATTAATTTTTGCGCAGTTGGCCCTTGGTATTATGGCGTAACATATCAATTAGGGCGATTTTCAGGCACGAAAAGAGACAGAATAATAACTTTAAACCTATGATTTCCCGACAAAAAACCGCGATTTTCTGCGAAATTAAAGCTGTTCGATATTGCAAAATTCAAATACTGCAACCTCTTTGCCCATTTCCCTTCTTTCTAATATTCTTCTGACTGTTTAGCAGATGCTTTAAGCTACATAGAATCCAAGCGCGTAGGACGGGAGAGAATAATGAGAAAAATTTTAAAGTCTTCAATTTGTGTACTTCTTTTATTTACAAGCTGGAATGGATTTGCAGCTGCGGAGTGCGATGCGGACGGGGATGTCCAATTTCTTTGTGGGCCAGTAAGTCCTGAGGATCTTGCTCAGGTCCCTGATTCGCCTTGGGTTGTTGCTTCAGGTATGGAGGATGAAGGCTATCTGTATTTCACTAATAGTGATGATCTTAGCACCATTGTGGCCTACCCGGCGGCCAATGCCGGTCATGAGTTGAATGATCGTTTTGCAGATTGCCCTGGGCCACTCATTTCTGGTTTTCGCCCCCATGGAGTAAATCTGGTTCGTGGTGGAAATGGAATCCATACATTATTAGTGGTACGCCATGGCGACAGAGAGTCCATCGAAGTTTTTGAGATCGAGGAAACTACATCTACTCCTGAGCTAACCTGGATCGGCTGTGTCATGGCTCCGGATGGCATTGTCTTTAATTCTGTAGTTGCTACTCCTGAGCGAGGCATGGCAGCGACCCATATGAATCTACCTATGGGTGCTGTTTACGAATGGCAGCCCGGTGCAGATTGGGAACAAGTGCCAGGAAGTGTAAGTGCAGGGCCAAATGGTATAGAGATCTCACCCGATGGCAAATGGTTTTACATCGGAGGTTGGGGAACGCGATCCATAATTAAGTTGTCTCGTGGACAGAGTGAAGTCATAGTGAATTCTGTAGACCTTCCCCATCACGTGGATAACGTTCGCTGGTCTACCGATGGTTCGCTTTTGGCAGCGGGACATGTTGGCCCCGAAATGAGTTCTATAATTACTTGTCTCTCGCAACAACAGTGTGATGGAGTATCTACTCGTGTAACACGAGTGGACGTCAATAATCTAACTGCAAGAGAAATAATTAACTATCCCTCAAATCCGCAATTCCTGCTTGGGACTGTTGCAATCGAAATAGGTAATGAAGTGTGGGTAGGAGGAATCGCCGGAAGTAATCGTATTGCCCGCTTTGAGTATAGGTGAGTTATACCGGAGTAGAATCTCATGTCTATTGACAAGGAAGCATCCAGGGAAGAAATGGTTTTGGCGATCGTCTCTAAATATAAAGAGATACCTGGCCCGCTGTTAGTTGTTTTACATGAAATCCAGCAGGAATTAGGATTTATTCCGCCAGAATTTATTCCTGGCATTGCGGAAGGTCTTAATCTTTCTCGCGCTGAGATCCATGGTGTCATTAGTTTCTACCATTTCTTCCGTTCAACTCCCGCCGGTCGCTACACCATACAATTATGTCGAGCTGAATCTTGTCAGGCCATGGGGAGTCGAGAATTGGAGCGGCATGCCAAGAAGTCTTTGGAAATTGATTTTCATCAAACCACAGCGGACGGACAAATTACTCTCGAACCGGTTTATTGCCTGGGTAATTGTGCTTGTTCGCCAGCTATACGAGTTGGTGACGCCATTCATGCTCATGTCGGTGCAGAATCATTTGATGCAATAGTTAATGAATTGATTTCTGAAAAGGTCGAGGTGAAAAACTGATGGCTAACATCAAAGTCTATGTGCCTCGTGATACTACTGCTTGCTCATTAGGTGCAGATTCAGTCGCTGTAAGTTTGCAGCATTACTTCAGTAATAACGACATTGACTGCGAAGTTGTTAGAAGCGGCTCCCGTGGTCTCTACTGGTTAGAGCCACTGATAGAAATTGAGACTGATTCGGGACGCATCGCATACGGCCCAATAGGTCCCAACATAATCGATGAATTTATCGCCGCAAAATTTTGGAAGATAAACAAGGAGCATTGGAGTTACCTTGGTGTTGTGGATGAAATTCCTTATTTACAGAAACAACAGCGAGTTACTTTTGCCAGAGTCGGTGTAATTGATCCCCTTTCATTGAGTGACTATGAAAACCATTTTGGTTTTTCCGGATTAAAGCAAGCACTTGATATGTCAAGCCAGGAAATCGTTTCCCAGATAAAAGATTCAGGTTTGCGTGGGAGAGGTGGAGCCGCTTTTCCTACCGGAATTAAATGGCAAACCGTATTGGATACAAAGTCAGTTCAGAAGTATGTGGTTTGTAATGCCGATGAAGGAGACTCCGGTACTTATTCTGACCGTATGCTTATGGAAAGCGATCCGTTGTGTTTAATTGAAGGAATGACCATTGCAGGAATCGCAGTTGGTGCAGACAAAGGATATATCTATTTAAGAGATGAGTATCCCCTTGCGTTTTCTGTGTTAGAAGAAGCCATTGTGCTGGCAAGAAATAGTAATTTTCTGGGCGAAAATATTTTAGACAGCGGCAAGAACTTTGATCTCGAAATTCGACTAGGTGCTGGCGCTTATATCTGCGGTGAAGAAACTTCGATGTTAGAGAGTCTGGAAGGGAAGCGGGGTGAAGTTCGTCCCAAACCACCGTTGCCTGCGATCAAAGGCTTATTTGGTAAGCCTACTGTAATTAATAACGTAATTTCTCTAGCTTCGGTTGCAGCTATTATTGTCAATGGCGCCTCATCTTATCAGAACTATGGCGTCAATCGGTCCCGCGGCACACTGCCATTCCAACTATCGGGCAATATTAAATACGCCGGCCTAGTGGAGATTCCATTCGGTGCAACACTCAAAGATTTGCTTTACGAGTATGGTGGAGGCTCACGCAGTGGCAGACCGCTAAAAGCAGTACAAGTAGGCGGCCCTTTAGGTGCTTACTTACCAGAAAGTCAGTGGGATACGCCTTTGGATTATGAAGCCTTTGCTTCCATTGGTGGCATGCTTGGCCACGGTGGCATCGTTGCTTTCGATGATACTGTGGATATGTGCGCGCAGGCTCGGTTCTCCATGGAGTTCTGTGCCATTGAATCCTGCGGCAAATGCACTCCCTGCCGCATCGGCTCGGTGCGGGGAGTTGAGGTTATTGATCGAATTAAAGCGGGAGAAAATTCTGTTAAAAACAAGGAATTACTGTTGGAACTTTGCGATACAATGGTGACGGGCTCTCTCTGTGCCATGGGTGGTTTAACTCCATATCCCGTGCGCAGTGCGCTGGAGTATTTTGCCGAAGATTTCGAGTCGGGTAGTTAAAGGTACTTATACGCATGTTGCAGTATTACGACCCAAACAAGAACTCACAACCAGGACAGGTCATTGACCCTCGCAGGGACTATGGGACGCCAGCGATTCCTATTGATGCTGATGAGACGGTTCAGTTAATCACCTTATCTATCGACGGCCAAGAAGTGAAAATGCCTGAAGGCACTTCCATCATGCGAGCAGCAGCTCATCTCGATATTAATATTCCTCGATTATGTGCTACCGATTCACTGCAGGCATTTGGTTCTTGCCGAATATGTTTGGTGCAGATTGAAGGTCGCAAAGGATTCCCCGCTTCATGCACGACTCAGGTTGAAGAGGGGATGATAGTGCGAACGCAATCCCAGGAGACAGCCAAACTGCGGCGCAATATTATGGAGTTGTATATCTCTGATCATCCCTTGGACTGTTTAACCTGTGCAGCCAATGGGGATTGTCAATTGCAGGACATGGCCGGAACAGTGGGTTTAAGGGAAGTACGCTATGGTTATCATGGTGAAAATCATCTCGATGCAGTAAAAGATGAAAGTCATTCTTATTTCACTTTTGACCCAGCCAAATGCATCGTCTGTTCTCGCTGTGTGCGAGCCTGTGAAGAAGTACAGGGAACTTTTGCTTTAACGATTGATGGTCGTGGTTTCGAATCGAAAGTTTCCGCAGGCCAGAATGAAGCCTTCATGGATTCAGAATGTGTGTCATGTGGCGCTTGCGTACAGGCCTGTCCGACGGCCACATTGATGGAGAACTCCGTCATCGAAAACGGTTTACCAGAACATGATGTTGTAACTACTTGCGCTTATTGTGGAGTAGGTTGTGCATTTAAGGCAGAAGTGAGGGGTGATCAAGTCGTCAGAATGGTGCCTTTTAAAGGTGGTAAAGCTAATCGTGGTCACTCTTGTGTTAAAGGCCGCTTTGCGTTTGGTTATTCAACCCACAAAGATCGTATTACTAAACCCATGATCCGCAACAATATCGATGAACCCTGGCAACAGGCAAGTTGGGAAGAGGCGGTTGAGTTTGCTGCAAATAAAATAAAAACAATACAAAAAGAATATGGTAGTGATTCCGTTGGTGGGATTACTTCATCACGCTGCACTAACGAAGAAACTTATCTGGTACAAAAATTAGTTCGAGCTGCTTTTGGCAATAACAACGTCGATACCTGCGCCCGGGTCTGTCACTCCCCAACAGGCTATGGTTTAAAAACTACCCTGGGTGAATCTGCGGGAACGCAAACCTTTGATTCAATCGAAAAGTCAGACGTCATTATCGTAATTGGCGCAAACCCAACCGACGCCCATCCAGTGTTCGCTTCGCGCATGAAACGGCGTTTGCGGGAAGGTGCGAAGCTAATTGTCGCTGATCCGCGTCGGATAGATCTAGTTAAGAGCCCTCACATTAATAGTGAACATCACTTAAATCTTTTACCTGGAACTAATGTCGCGCTTTTAAATGCTTTAGCTCATGTCATTGTCCGTGAGGGTTTAGAAGACAAGGAATTTATTGAATTACGCTGTGAAGATGACGCATTTCTTCACTGGAAAGAATTTATCAGCGATCCGAAAAATTCGCCGGAGGCGATGGCCCAAGTCACCGGAGTGCCGGCGGAGCGCATTATTGCGGCGGCAAAACTCTATGGAAGAGCACGTAACGGCGCAATCTATTACGGTCTTGGCGTAACCGAACATAGCCAAGGATCTACTGCAGTAATGGCAATCGCAAATCTTGCCATGCTTACAGGCAATATTGGTCGTGAAGGTGTTGGAGTAAATCCATTGCGGGGGCAGAATAACGTGCAAGGCGCCTGTGATATGGGATCGTTTCCGCATGAGTTGCCAGGTTATCGCCATGTGTCAATCGATAGTGTGCGCGAACCTTTTGAAAAATTATGGGGAGTAACCATTAAGAATGAGCCCGGACTGCGAATCCCGAATATGTTTGATGCAGCGGTTGCTGGAAGATTTAAAGGGCTGTATTGCCAGGGTGAAGATCTAGCGCAATCAGATCCTAACACCCAACATGTGGTAGATGCGTTGAGGAATCTGGATTGCTTAATTGTTCAAGATATCTTTCTAAACGAAACTGCAAAATTCGCTCATGTGTTTTTACCAGGAGCTTCTTTTCTAGAAAAAGACGGCACGTTTACTAATGCCGAGCGACGGATATCGCCTGTACGCAAAGTAATGGCGCCTTTAAGCGGGAAAGCGGACTGGGAAGTAACTATGGTGCTCTCCAAAGCATTGGGTTTTGAAATGAATTACCAGCACCCGTCGGAAATCATGGATGAGATAGCTCAGCTAACCCCTACCTTTGAGGGCGTGAGCTATCAGCGGCTCGACGAAGAAGGCTCTATACAGTGGCCGTGTAACGATGCGTCACCTTATGGCACGCCCATAATGCATGTTGAAGAATTTGTTCGGGGTGAGGGTTTCTTTGCGGTTACCGAATATGTGGCTACTGATGAGAAAGTCACGAAACGTTTTCCATTGTTAATGACGACTGGAAGAGTTTTATCTCAATATAACGTTGGAGCGCAAACCCGTCGTACCGTTAATATGGAATGGCACAGTGAAGATGTTCTCGAGATCCATCCTCATGATGCAGAGTATCGTGGTATCGATCATGGCGATATGTTGCAAGTCTCCAGTCGTGCTGGCGACACTATGTTGCGTGCTGACATAACAGAAAGAGTTCAACCGGGCGTTGTCTACACGACCTTCCATCATCCTGAAACCGGCGCCAATGTGGTAACTACGGATAATTCTGATTGGGCAACTAACTGCCCCGAATATAAGGTTACAGCGGTCGAAGTACGTAAAATGAGCGGTCAATCAGATTGGCAATCCAGCTACGAAAAATTCTCCCAACAACAAGTCGCTTTCTTACAGGAAGCCGAAACACAAGCTTGATCCTTCCGTGAGCGATTCGACAGGCTTAAAAACTCAATCGGTAAAAATCTGGTCAGATCAGTCTATCAACCAGAAATCGGATGCCATTGCTGAAGAAGTCCCTATCGCTTTGGTTTATAACGATGTTTCCCACGCGGTAATGATGGGAACTCCCACCGATCTTGAAGCTTTCGCCATAGGTTTTAGTTTGAGTGAAGGCATTATTGGGAAGAAAGATGATATCTACGATATTAAGTGCGCTTCCGGTCTAGATGGCGTCGAAGTTAGTCTCACCATTTCCAATCAGCGCTTTGCCGAACTTAAAGAAAGAAGACGCAGTCTGACTGGTCGTACCGGTTGTGGTATTTGTGGTTCTGAATCACTAAAACAGGTACGTCTGAAAGCTAAACCAGTCACAAATCATTTTGATGTGAGTCATGAGGCTGTTAATCAGGCTGTCGAACAATTGAGCACTAAGCAACCATTACAAAATTCTACTGGGGCGGTTCATGGTGCAGCCTGGTGTAATAGTTATGGAAACATACTAGAAATTTGCGAAGACGTAGGGCGCCATAATGCTTTGGATAAACTGATTGGTGTATTAGCGCAGAAGGATTTATTGCAAGATGACTATTTAAGTAATGGGTTTATGCTAGTTTCCAGTCGAGCAAGTTACGAAATGGTACAAAAAACTGCCATGGTCAATGCTTCTGTACTTGTGGCAGTATCCGCGGCAACAACCATGGCGATCGATATGGCTCAGCAACTTGGAGTAACATTGGTTGGCTTTGCCAGGAAAAATAGACACGTTACTTACGTTGATTCCTAAGCATTAATGCAATGACAGATGGCGAACTAAAACACTTAATCAAGATGGCGAATCAAATTAGCGATAATTTGAGTCATGGTGATGAAGCAGAAATCATTGCAACCCGCGTTGCGGAACATATGATCCGGTTTTGGGCTCCTTCCATGAAAGCTAAGATTATTCAGTATTTGGACGCGGGGGGAGAAGATTTAAAGGAACCAACAAGGTTGGCGGTACGGAAGATTTCTACAGCCGGTAATTAATTATCTAGCCCAATGATTTCCATGCGCTCATTGCTGGCAACTGCAATGGATCGGCCGTCGATTGTTACAAAGGAACGCTCTTCCAATTGGTATTTATAAACTTCGTAACTCACCGGTGCAGATTGATTGTCTCTATGAAGATTGATGGTTAATACTATGTGGTCGTCTTGCCAATCGAAATAGTAAAGAGATGCTCCAAGCCCAACCATTAGCACCAGAAATATGTAAGCCCCCACACGTAAATCTGCAGCCAATTCATCTTTACCAGATGATATTTTTTCTCGGTCTTTATCAACAGTAATTGATTTTGGCGCGGCCGCGTTTTCGCTTTGTATATGTCGTTGCCGCAATACAAAAAATGCTCCAATAATTACTACTGTGGTTAAAAGCAATTTGCTTAGCATTTCACCTACTTTGGTGTGTTACAGGATTGGTTTAGTGCTGATAATAACAGTCGTGTGGCTTACTGTCCTTGTTTTCACTAACCGTTAATTGAGGACTGCGGTTGTGAGTGCAATAATGAAACTAATTACAAACATTTGCAGTTTAACCTTATATATCGCCCAACTTTAGCTATTTTGAACAAACCTTTAGACGATTCAAATTATTACGTTGCCCCGGGAATGCCTTCACTGGATTTAACCGGCCGCAGTACTTCATTTTTTGAGTTCTGGCCTATTTGGCTAATGTATATTCCGGTAGTTTGTTTTTGGGCTTTCCTCGCAATTAGATACCGTAGCTTGTCATTGCCGTTGATTGCCAGCCCAGCTGTGCCTTTATCAGGTATGGTTGGAGTGCCAAAGTCTGCAGTTTTTGATGCCGCGGGGTGTAAAGCCAGACAATGGATACTACCCTGGTGCGTTTATCAGGTAAGCGCAGCAGATAATGCCCAACAGACTCAAATTGTCCTTGAGTTATTGCAGGGCAATAATTTGAATTTTCCTGTCGTGGGTAAGCCGGAATTTGGTTGTCGTGGTGTAGGAGTTAGGTTACTGAAAACCGAATCCGAGCTCGCAGACTATCTCTTACGGTTTCCAATAAACGGAAGTATTCAGTTTCAGAGATTGAGTCAGTGGGATGCCGAAGCCGGTGTGTTCTATGTGCGCCATCCTGAAGCGGCGGAAGGCAAAATTACTTCGCTCACATTGAAATACACACCCTACGTGATTGGTGATGGTTACCGTACGCTAGCGGAATTAATTGAGAACGATCCCAGAGCTGGAGAATTGTCACATCTATACTCTGAAAGGCACCAATGTATTTGGGATAGTATCATCCCCAGGGGCGAACCATTTTGCTTGATCTTTGCTGCAAGCCATAGCCGCGGGGCAATATTCCGCGATGGACGAGAGCTGATAAATGACAATCTTCGAAAATCCTTAGATCAAATTTTCGAAGATATTCCTGATTACTTCTATGGCCGATTAGACATAAAATTTCAGGATATCGAGAGTCTGAAAAAAGGAAGGAATTTTGACATCGTTGAGATCAACGGTGCGAGCTCCGAATCCATTAATATTTGGGACAGAAATGCGAGTTTCTTCGATGCCTTAAAAACTTTATTGCAGCAGTATCATACCCTGTTTAAACTTGGCCACGCGAATCGCGCGAGGGGACATAAAACTCCTGGATTAATGCAGCTTTATCGAGCCTGGCAATTTGAAAAAGAGCTGGTAAAACAATACCCCCACAATGACTAATCCAACACAATTGCCTATAAAACCTCGATTTCTTGCTTCCATATTAGAGCGGTTACTGGGTTTGCATCGGCTCGGGAAAATCTACGATCGCAGGCCATTGAAAACCATTCCAAGAAATTTTCTGGATTATACCTTAGAGGCTCTCGGGGTGAGCAACGTCGTAGAGCACGAAGAAAATCTTGATGAAATTCCAAAGGAAGGTCCGCTTTTGATAGTGGCCAATCATCCCCTCGGTGGGTTGGAGGGCATGGCTCTGGCCCAAGAAATTCTCAAGATAAGACCTGATCTTCAGGTGTTAACGAATGAATTGCTCCGTCTGATTCCCGAACTTGCCGATCTTTTTATTGGAGTCGATGTCCTCTCCAGCAAAGCCGCCGCTGGCAACGTTGGAGGTATTAAGCAAGTACATAAACACCTTAAGAGTGGTGGTGCCGTTTTAATTTTTCCCGCCGGTATGGTGTCGGCGTACGAATTTAGTCAGCGCCGGATCCAAGATCGCCCATGGAACCGTTTGGTTGGGCAATTAATCAAACGCTATGAATGCACTACAGTGCCCGTTTATGTTGGTGGCCGTAATAGTTCCTATTTCTACGCAGCCGGCGTTATTCATCCACGCATGCGCACATTGCTGCTGCCGCGCCAGTTAGCTAACAAGCAGGGATTTAAGTTGCCCCTAATCATTGGCCGGCCCATACCGGCTACTGAATTACGCTTATTGCAGAGTCCGAAAGCTGTCACTGAATACCTGCGTGTATCTACGGATGCCTTAGCTCAGATGCCAAATACCTATGAAACCGGCGCTCAGGAAGGTATTGAAGATTTTGATTATGATGTGAATTTCTCTCAAAGAGAAAAAGACATTGCTAGTCTGGAAGAATTTCGCCTAGTGGAACACGAGGAATTCGATGTTTATTGTGCACCTTATGATCGCTTAGGTGCGATCATGGAGCAGATCGCGATTGCACGGGAAGTCACTTTTCGAGATGTGGGGGAAGGTACTGGTCTATCCAAAGACTCGGATGAATTCGATCCTCATTATCAACATTTGTTTTTATGGGATAAGAGCGAACATCGCATAGCCGGCGCTTATCGGGTTGGGTTGGTGGATCAAATTGTTGACAAGTTTGGGGTAAAGGGACTCTATAGTCGCTCGCTTTATAAATATGATGAAGCTTTTATTAGGCAATTAGGATCAGCAATTGAAATGGGGCGGTCGTTTATTCATCCTGATTATCAGCGTCGCCCAGGCTCTCTGAATTTTCTCTGGCGCGGCATTGGTCGTATTTTAACTACTATGCCCCAGTATCATACGCTTTTTGGTTCTGTAAGTGTTTCGCGAGAATACAGCGATCTTGCCAGATCTTTAATTGCAGACACTTTGCTAACAAATTTTAAAGCCAATGATTTTGTTGATTTGGTGCAACCCCTCACGCCACATAAGGTTCAGAATCGGGTGTGGACACGGGACATGCTTTCCGAGTTGGCAAACATAAAGATGCTTGGAAAACTCATTGGGCGTTGTGATCCAGGCAAAGCGTTTCCCGTTCTGCTTCGCCATTACTTGTCTCTTAATGGCAGAATGGTTTGTTTCAATATACATTCTAACTTTAATGACTCGTTGGAAGGTTTGATTATTGTCGATGCTCGTAAGACAGATCATAAAACTTTGAGTCGATTTTTAGGTGTGGAGGGATTGAAAACCTTCCTCGAACATCAGAAGCTGGCAGAATCTGCCTAGGAAGCAAGTGTTGCTATGAATAAACTTGTTGCGTTGTTGCAGGTGATCTTAGCCATCGTGTTAGGCATTCTTGCCTTAGCAACTCTAGTAAATGCGATTCTAATATCAACTCGTCCCGAGACTATTTCGGTTGTAAACGCCATTATTGGTCTTGGTGTTGTGATTATCGCTTTGCTGGCATTGGCCACCATCTGCATGCGTAAGGGCCTGAAAGCCTTTCGCCAGACCGAAGAATCCTCGGCTAACCAAGATTAAATATCCCACTGCACAGCAGGTACGAAAGGAGTATAATCCTGCGCTTTTACCGGCATCCAGCCCAGTAATGATAATCTTCGAAGAAACAAGTCGCTTTTCACAATTGCAACAAGGCTGTGTTGCTACCATAGGTAAATTTGATGGGGTGCATCTAGGTCATCAGTTAATTCTCGATCAACTGAAGCAGCAGGCTGAGCAGTTAAATCTACCCTCCCTCGTGATTTTGATCGAACCGCACCCAGAAGAATTTTTTGCAGCTAGTAATGAAGACTGCCCTGCCAGATTAACCAGTCTTAGAGAAAAGCTAGAATTGTTAGATAGTTTTGGCGTCGATTTCGTTTTCAAATTGAACTTCGATCAAACCATGAGTGAATTAAGTGCCGAAAGCTACATTGAAGATATCCTAGTGGAAGGTCTTGGAGTTGCTAAATTCATTGTGGGCAACGATTTTCGTTTTGGCCATAAGCGGAAAGGGGATTTTGCACTATTGCAGAGCAAAGGTCTTGAGTTTGGTTTTGAGGTAATTGAAACAGCAGCATATGAGCGTAATGGTCAACGAATCAGTTCTACATTTATTCGAGAACAGTTGGCCCAGGATGATTTTAATCTAGTAGAACAATTGCTAGGCCGACCTTATTCCATGAAGGGGGAAGTAGAGCGAGGGCAGCAACTTGGAACGGATTTGGGATTTCCTACTTGTAATTTAAATCCGGGCCGACGCAAGATTCCTTTGCATGGAGTATTTGCCTGTGAAGTAAGGCTAGGAGATCTTTATCGGCAGGCAGCTGTAAATATAGGTTACAGGCCGACGATAACAGAAGATGGTAGCGCCTTATTAGAAGCGCATATTCTGGACTTCGATGAAGACCTTTATAGCAAAACAATAGAAGTAATTTTTCGCAAGAAAGTTCGCGACGAATTGAAATTTGATGGATTGGACGCCCTAAAACAGCAAATGACTGTCGATGTGGAACAGGTAAGAGAAATTTTTAGTCAGGGTGCACCCTGAAACCACTAATTAAAGAAAATGACCGATTATAAAGACACGCTTAACCTTCCTTATACTGAGTTTCCGATGAAGGCAAATCTTGCCCAGCGGGAGCCAGCTATGCTTAAGCGTTGGCAAGAATTAGATATTTATAATCAAATCTGTAAAAAGAACGCAGGCAGACCAAAGTTTGTTCTGCATGATGGGCCTCCCTATGCAAACGGTGCGCTGCATCTTGGTCATGCTATTAATAAGTCACTGAAAGATATTATCGTTAAGTCAAGGCAGTTAAGCGGATTTGATGCGCCTTATATTCCTGGCTGGGATTGTCATGGCCTGCCAATTGAGCACAACGTTGAAAAGAAGAAAGGCAAAGCTGGGCAAAAGATTTCGTTCGCTGAATTTCGTCAAGCCTGTCGAGAATATGCAACCAAGCAGGTAGAGATTCAGAAAGAAGGTTTCATTCGCCTCGGGGTATTTGGCGATTGGGATAATCCTTATCTCACTATGAATTTTGATACTGAAGCAAACATTGTTCGAGCGCTTGGAAAAATTGTTGAGAATGGACATATGGTTAAAGGCTATAAGCCAGTTTATTGGAGTGTAGTCGGGGCATCGGCATTGGCAGAGGCAGAAGTGGAATACCACGACAAAGAATCATTCGCGATAGATGTGAGGTTTCCTGTAGTGGAGACAGACAAGTTCCTCGCTGCGTTTGACGATGAATCTCTAAGAGAGATATCTGACGCTATCTCAGTAATCATCTGGACGACGACTCCGTGGACGCTACCTTCAAACCAGGCAGTGTGTTTACATGCTGATTTAGATTACGCGCTTGTTAAGTGTGATGTATCAGGTAGTTCTGAATTAATTCTGCTAGCTAAAGATATGGTGGAAGATGTCCTGGGCCGCTACAGCGTAAAAAATTATGAAATCATTGCTCATACTAAAGGAGCTGCTCTAGAAAATATTCGTTTACAACACCCATTTGTTGATAAGGAAGTTCCATTAATTTTAGGTGAACATGTCACCACTGAAACTGGAACCGGTGCTGTACATACTGCCCCTGATCACGGCCTCGATGATTTTTTTGCAGGCCAGGAATATGGCTTGGGTACTTTAAACCTGGTTGATGAAAATGGGGTTTTTACCCCTGGCGCAGGTGAATTTGCTGGCTCCCATGTATATAAGGCGGATGAGGAAATAATCGAAGTGCTAAAAAGGGAGTCGGCATTAGTCTTGGAAGATAAGATTAATCACAGTTACGCTCATTGCTGGCGCACAAAGACTCCGCTGATTTATCGTGCGACGCCGCAATGGTTTATCAGTATGACAAAACAAGATCTACTTGGTTCGGCGCTGAAAGTAGTTGAAGAGTTGAAGTGGATTCCAGAATGGGGCCAGGCTCGTATTGAATTGATGCTGAAGGGCAGTCCTGACTGGTGTGTGTCGCGACAACGTACTTGGGGTGTTCCTATAACGATGTTTGTGAACAAAGAAACCCAGGAACTACACCCACGTACTGCTGAATTGTTTGAAAAAGTTGCCCAACGCATTGAGATGTCTGGCATCGATGCCTGGTTTGAATTAGAGCCTGAAGAATTGCTTGGTGCCGAGATTGATAAGTACGAAAAAGTGACTGACACTATGGACGTCTGGTTCGACTCCGGTGTTACACATTTTTCGGTAATGGAAAAACGGGATGAATTGCAATATCCCGCAGACCTTTATTTGGAAGGGTCGGATCAGCATCGCGGTTGGTTTCTGTCTTCACTGAAAACTGCTATCGCCATGCATGGCAGTGCACCTTATAAAGAAGTGCTGACCCACGGTTTCTTTGTAGATGCTGAAGGCAAGAAGATGTCTAAGTCCCTTGGTAACACCGTAGCCCCAGAAAAAATTTTTCAGCAATATGGTGCTGATATTCTGAGACTCTGGGTTGCTGCTACTGATTATCGTGGTGAAATGACTGTTTCTGATGAGATTTTTAAGAGGGTCACCGATGCCTATCGTCGAATTCGCAATACCGCTCGATTCATGCTGGCCAACCTAAATGGTTTTGATCCTGAAATTCATAGCGTAGATCAAAATGAAATGCTGGCTCTGGATTATTGGATCGTGCGTCAATGTCAGTTGCTGCAGAGCGAATTAATCGATCACTACCATGAGTACAATTTCTTAAACATTTATCAGAAGATTCATAACTTTTGCGTGATAGAGTTGGGTGGTTTTTATTTAGATGTAATCAAGGACCGTCAATACACTACGCAAACTGATAGTTTGGCGCGCCGTTCTACCCAGACATCGATGTATCACATATTGGAAATGTTAAGTCGATTGATAGCGCCGATACTTAGTTTCACGGGAGACGAGATATGGCAAAACATTCCCGGGGAAAGAGCAGAATCCGTTTTCCTCACTGATTTTGCAGATGCAGTTCCAGAATTTCGCGAATCTTCAGAGTTTTCTGACGATTTCTGGCAGACAGTGATGGTGGTAAAAACTGCTGTTAACAAAGAACTGGAAAGTAAGCGTGCAGATAAACTTGTAGGTTCCGGGTTAAGTGCTGAAGTCGATTTATTCTGCGATGAATATCTTGCAAATTTACTTAACCAGCTTGAAGAAGAATTACGCTTCGTGTTAATTGTTTCTCGCGCTTCTGTAAATTCGATAGAAAACGCTAATGGCGCTGCAGTTGAAACCGAACTCGATGGATTAAAAGTGACCGTTTCTGCTTCTGAATATTCGAAGTGTGAACGCTGTTGGCATCATCGTTCCGACGTTGGTGAGATATCAGATTATCTTTCTTTATGCCAAAGATGTGTGGAAAATATCGATGGGGCAGGAGAGTCAAGAAGATACGCTTAAGTAGTTTGCTGTTCGAGATTAACCATGAGTAATTCTGTAAATTCTGTCATTGCTACAAGATCCTTGGTGAAATTGCATTTCTCTCTTGCTTTAAGCGCAGGTGAAGTAATCGATTCTAATTTCGAAAAAGACCCAGCTAGTTTTCGCATTGGGGATGGCAGTATGTTGCCAGGCTTCGAATCAGAATTACTCGGGCTAAGCAGCGGAGATCAAATCGAAAAAACTATAGCAAGCATTAACGCTTTCGGTAAAGTCAATCCGAAAAATGTTCAAAGCTTTCCGACCGAAAAGTTTAAGACTTTACTAGAGGATGATGTTATTCCAGCAGAGCCTGGATGTGTTGTTTCTTTTAAAGATCCGGCTGGATTCGAACTCCCTGGTGTAGTGAAAGAAGTTTCGGAAAAGGAAGTAATCGTCGATTTTAACCATCCTCTGGCAGGCAAGGACATAGTATTTAAGGCAAAAATAGTTTCTGTGGTCTCATCAGATACAGATGCCGTAAAAGTAAAAGTGTAACATAGTGATATGATTAACCAGGCTGTATCAGAATCCTCAACATCTATTAGTCTCGCAAATCCTCGCGGTTTCTGTGCCGGCGTAGATCGTGCCATCGATATCGTAAATCGAGCGCTGGATATTTTTGGTGCTCCGATCTATGTACGCCATGAAGTTGTGCACAATAAGCTAGTGGTGAATACGTTACGGAAGCGCGGTGCTATTTTTGTCGATGAATTGGAAGATATTCCCCTAAAAGATGCAAAAGACAGGTCTTCAATCGTAATCTTCAGTGCCCATGGCGTATCCCAGGCAGTCAAAGAGGAAGCAAGAGAAAACGGCTTTAAAGTTTTTGATGCGACTTGCCCGTTGGTAACGAAGGTACATTTTGAGGTTACCAAGTTTAGTCAGGCTGGACGGGAATGTGTGCTTATCGGCCATCAGTTTCATCCAGAAGTGGAAGGCACGATGGGTCAGTATGATGAAAGCTATGGTGGCAAAATCTATTTGGTGGAATCGGTCGATGATGTGCGAGCTTTAAGAGTAAATAATCCGGAAAAGTTATCCTACGTAACGCAAACTACGCTTTCAATGGATGATACCGCCAAGGTCATCGATACTCTTCGTAGTCGTTTCCCTTCCATTAAAGGCCCACGTAAGAAAGATATTTGTTATGCCACACAAAACCGACAAGACGCGGTAAAACAATTAGCGTTGGAATGCGATTTGGTTTTGGTGGTTGGATCACCCAATAGTTCTAACTCGAATCGTCTTAAAGAGTTAGCAGAAAGGCTTGGCTGTGATTCTTATCTAATTGATAGCGTCGATGATATTGAGCCTGCTTGGTTTAATGACAAGTTACGTTTTGGCATTACTGCAGGAGCATCGGCACCGGAAGTTTTGGTGCAACAGGTAGTGAAGCGTCTTCAAGAGATTGGTCATATTGAGCCGCAAGAATTAGTGGGTGTGAAAGAGAATATAGTCTTCTCAATGCCTAAAGAATTGCGTAATTAGCAAACTAACTTTCGCTTTTTTCTGTAAGCTTTTGCAATTTGAAAAAGCTACCTAGTTCGCCGCAAAGCAATACTCCCGTCACCGTAATCCACCAATCGACTACAGAGTAATCGCTTGAATACTGGGCGAATCTCATTACAGCTATAGAAACTAAAATTGGAATAATTGTAATAGGCCAAAGTAATGTACCTATTTTAGACTGCTCAAGGAATTTTAGCTCTTGGTCAATTTGCTCTGAATTAACTGGTTGAATGTAACCATAGATTGCAAACAAACAGCCAAAAAGCAACGGGTAAAATATAAAATCGTCAAAGAATGTATCCAAAGGTTCCAAGCTTGAAGCATGCAGCAGTGAGGCGGTGTAGCAAGCAGGCGTTATAATTATGTTGTTTGAGAAGCTCTAAGTAACATGGAGTTCTCCAGTAAATTAAAGTGTTTTTAATTGATGTTGTTTAGATTGTAAGGACTTTAATGCTTCGGTTATTCGTTCTTGCTTTTCGCGTTCTTTAGCAACAACAGCTTCTGGGGCATTGCCAACAAATTTTGTATTGCTAAGTTTGCCAACAACAGATTTTAGCGAGCCTTCTAGCTTGGCAATTTCTTTTGATAAGCGAGCTCGTTCGGCCTCAACATCAATTAGACCTGTCAGAGGAACAAGAATTTCTAATTCACGATACAGGCCGGTGGCCGCAACTGGTACTTCATCGTCAATTGCTAGCCATTGAACGCTTTCCAGCTTCGCGAGTTTCTGTAAATAAGGGCGGTATTCTTCTAGTTTTCGTTGATCAGCTGAAGTGCCATTTCGAAGTATTACTTTAATGGATTTTGCTGGAGAAACGTCCATTTCGCCGCGGATGTTTCTAATGGCAATGATGACGCCCTTGATCCATTCAATGTGTTCTTCGGCTTCGCTATCAAGCTTGCTCCGGTCAATAAGTGGATAGTCTTCGATCATGATGCTGCCACCATTTTTACCTAACAACGGCGCAACCTTTTGCCAGACTTCTTCAGTGATAAACGGCATAAATGGATGTAGTAGTCTTAAGCTCTGTTCAAGAATGGAAAGAAGTACCCAACGGGTAGCTTGGGCAGCCTCAAAATTTGCCTCTTCATCCCACAACACTGGCTTAGATAATTCCACGTACCAGTCGCAGTATTCATTCCAAATAAATTCATGCAGTGCTTGGGATACTAAATCGAAACGGTAGTGCTGCATTGCCTCTTCTATCGCCTTAGCTGCGTTTTCGAATCGACTCATGATCCAGCGATCTGCTACAGAGCAGTGCTCTAGGGACAATGACTCTGGAACTGTTTTGCCCTCTGAGTTCATCATTACATAGCGGGCAGCATTCCAGATTTTATTGCAGAAATTTCTAAATCCTTCCATGCGTCCGATGTCGAACTTGATATCCCTCCCGGTGGAAGCCAAGGAGTAAAAAGTAAACCGTAAAGCATCGGTACCATAACCAGGAATACCTTTTGGAAAAGATTCTCGAGTGTGTTTTTCAATCTTCTGCATGAGTTGCGGTTGCATCATGTCGGCGGTTCGCTTGCTGATAAGTTCATCAAGAGATATGCCGTCAATTAAATCGATGGGATCCAGAATATTTCCCTTAGACTTGGACATCTTTTGCCCATGTTCATCCCGAACCAATCCAGTGATATAGACTTTTTTGAAAGGAATTTCACTAGTGAACTTAAGGGTCATCATGATCATGCGAGCAACCCAGAAGAAAATAATGTCGAATCCGGTAACCAAAACGTCTGTTGGGTGAAACTTGTCGAAGTATTCGCGATCGCTTGGCCAGCCTAATGTGGAGAATGTCCATAAAGCGGAAGAGAACCAGGTGTCGAGAACATCTTCGTCCTGACGCAACTCTACATCCGGTTCAAGATTATATTTTTGCCTTACTGCTGCTTCGTCACTTGCAGAGTAGACATTGTCGTCGTTGTCATACCAGGCAGGTATGCGATGACCCCACCAGAGCTGACGACTGATGCACCAGTCCTGAATATTTCTCATCCAGGCGAAGTAAGTGTTTTCCCAATTCTTTGGTACAAATTCAATTTCGCCATCTTCTACAGCCTTAATTGCAGGCTCGGCAAGTGTCTGAATCGAAACATACCACTGGTGAGTTAAGTAAGGCTCGATAATTACACCGCTCCGATCACCGCGTGGAACTTTTAATTTGTGTGGTTCGATTTTTTCTAACAGGTCAAGCTCTTCGATATCCTGGACGATTTGTTTACGAGCGTCGAACCGATCCATACCTTGATAGGCTTCCGGCCCATTCTCATTGATGGCTGCGCTATCGGTGAGCACATTAATCATTTCCAGATCGTGGCGTTTACCTATTTCATAGTCATTAAAATCATGGGCGGGGGTGATCTTTACGCAACCTGTACCGAATTCCGGGTCGACATACTCATCGGCAATGATTTCAATGCGACGATCACACAGGGGCAGAACGATATGTTTGCCGATTAAGTCGGCATATCTCTCGTCATCTGGATGAACAGCCACCGCTGTATCGCCCAACATGGTTTCAGGTCTCGTTGTAGCAATGGAAACGTAAGACTCGCCACTAGCGGTTGTTGCTCCATCTGCCAATGGATAGCGAAAATACCAGAGATGGCCGTCTTCTTCTTCGGAAATTACTTCCAGGTCAGAAATTGCAGTGTGTAAATTTGGATCCCAATTAACTAAACGATTACCGCGATAAATAAGACCTTCATCAAACAAATCGATAAAAACTTTTTCCACAACAGCGGAAAGATTCCCATCCATGGTAAATCTCTCGCGAGACCAATCCAGTGATGATCCTATGCGTCTGAGTTGTTCGGTAATAATATTGCCGGATTCTTCTTTCCACTCCCAAACTTTCTCGACGAATTCATCACGGCCGATTTCTGTGCGGCTGGAACCGGCGGCATTTAATTGCCGTTCCACAACCATTTGGGTGGCGATACCTGCGTGGTCAGTGCCAACTTGCCATAATGCGGATCGACCTAGCATGCGATGATAGCGAGTAAGGGCGTCCATAATGGCGTGCTGAAAGCCATGACCCATATGCAAACGTCCGGTGACATTCGGCGGCGGAATAACGATGCAGTAAGGCTCACCTTCTCCCTGGGGAGCGAAATAGCCTCGCTTTTCCCAGTTTTTATACCAGCGACCTTCTAATTCCTGTGGTTGGTAGGTCTTTTCCATTTGCTGCCGTAGGAGTGCTTTCAAAAAAGGCGCAAGTATACATGATGGTGGTTTGCAATGCTGATAATGCGCGTCTGCTACTTATATTTTATGGGTCTCCGGCGTGAAACCTTGAGTATGATAATAGCGATAATTCTGACGACCGCTGGCAAGGCTTTCTTCATCTGGTCCAACTATTTCATTAATACGATTGAACTGAGCAATCTGTTCACAATGCTTTGACGAGAGATTGATCATCACATCCTGATGTGATTGGCTGATGAAAAGACCAATTTCTACTGGTTCAGAACCGTCACCGTCTATTCCATGAGGAACAAAACTGCTGGCTTTAAAATGCCAAAGAAGATTGTCTAATTTACGCTTGTGCTGTGGATTTTCTACCTTAATAAAGATTTTATGCCCACGTGAAAATGCTTTTTCAGCTAGTCTGCATGCGATTTGAAAGCGCGTATCGTCGTCGCCTTTAGTTAGGGAATAAAAACTGATTTTAGTCATGAGTCGCGGGCGACTTTAAATTAGGCCTTTTGACGACTTAAATACTCAATAAGCAAGGACACCGGCCTGCCAGTCGCACCTTTTTGTCCACCTGAATGCCAGGCTGAGCCTGCTATATCCAGATGCGCCCATTTCTGTTTTTCGGCAAATCGCGACAGAAAACAGGCAGCAGTTATGGTTCCGGCTCTGGGACCACCAATATTGGCTATATCAGCAAAATTGCTGTTCAACATGCTTTGATACTCTTCCCACAGTGGTAGTTGCCAAGCTCTATCTAATACTTCTTCACCACAATCTATGAGAGTCTCCGCAAGCTTATGGTTATTGCTCAGTAATGCGTTAACATGAGAACCAAAAGTTGCCACAGCAGCACCTGTCAGGGTCGCTATGTCGATTACGCTGCGAGGCTTGAATTTTTCCACGTAGGTTAGGGCGTCGCAGAGAACTAACCTTCCTTCAGCATCAGTATTCAAGATCTCAATAGTTTTACCTGACATGCTGGTGACGATATCGCCGGGTTTAGTGGCACGATCGCTCGGCATGTTTTCAGCCGCTGCCACCACACCAACAACGTTAATTGGTAGTTTTAAATCCGCGACAGCACCCATGGTGGCGACTACGCTGGCGGCACCACACATATCAAATTTCATTTCATCCATGGCAGCGCCAGGTTTCAGACTTATGCCGCCGGTATCAAAAGTAATTCCCTTGCCGATGATAGCGAAAGGTTTGCAATCTCCTTTCGCGCCTTTGTAGCGCATAACGATTAATTTAGATTCTTCTGCGGAACCATGGCCAACGGAGAGCAGTGACCCCATACCTAGCCGTCTCATTTGCTTTTCGCTAAGAATTTGGGTGGTGATGGATCGATTACGGTCGGCTAATAAAGCGGCTTGTTGAGCGAGATAAGTTGGCGTGCAGATATTGCCCGGTAAATTACCCAGCTCTCGCGCACGATTCACCGCTTTGCCAATTGATTGTCCTCGTTTTAGCGACGCTTCTAAATTTTTCCTTCTACTACCTGAAAGAGAGGAAAGAGAAACTGATTGCGTAGCGTAAGCCTTTGCTTTCTTACTCTTGGTAGTGTCGTATTGATAGCTGGCGATTTCGGCTTCCTGGGATACTCGAGCGGCCAACCAGTTTCCGTCACGATCGCTTATGCTGGCACTGTTTAAAGCAAAATGTACAGATCTAGCTTGTAATCTGCGCGTAACTTTAAGTGCTGAGCTAATTAGCTTTGACGCGGTTTTGCCGTTCATCTTCTTTTTATCGCCGGCTCCTACTAGCAAAACTCGGTTTGCAGAAATACCCGCAGGATTATGAATCAGTTGAGTCTCGCCCAGTTTTCCAATGAAGTCTCCGGATTTCAGAATTTTACTTATTGATTTGCTTGCTGCACCGTCAATCTGTTTAGCCTCATCAGATAAAGTGCCTTTATTCCAGATCGCCACCACTAAGCAATCGGCGCTAATTTTCTCGGGAGAGCCCGCTTTTATTGAATACCTCATAGTTGATTTTTTCTCCTAACTATCGAGAAAATTTGGACAGCAAATTTTAAGAGCGGTAATCCTAAAGTTATTCAATTAGTTAAGCAATAGTGCTCAAAAAATGAACGTAATTGGCTCGGAAAATACAAGAAAATTCTGGTAGGGTGCGCCTGAGTTCCTCTGCAAAATTCTATTGAACCTATTAAAACTTTGGCTGTCATACCACTGAGGACAGTGTTATCTAGTGTAAGGGGTCGAAATGCCACGCATAAAAGTAGCCATACCTGATCAATTTTTGTTCAGTATGGAGCGCGTCGTCGGATTTAGTGACGTTAACTATGCCAAACATCTTGACAGTGTTTCCATGGTTAGCATTCTCCATGAAGCACGACTTCAGTTTCTTGCTAGCCTAGGTTTCGCCGAATCCAATATTTTCGGGCTGGGTATGGTGGTTACAGACCTAGCAGTGGACTATCGTTCCGAATCTTTTGCCAATGACTGTCTCATAATCGATGTGGGTGTGAGCAAATTCAACCGCTATGGATTCGATTTCGGCATGCAAGTTACAAATAGGGCATTTGAGTCAGTAGTGTGCAACGCCAAGATTGGCGTGGTGTTCTTCGATTTCGACCAGCATGAGATGTCTAAAGTACCTATTGCGTTCAAGAGTATGTTGGGACATCCTCAAATTCACGAAGTTCAGGTCGCTTAATCCTAAGTGCTCGTTTCCTAACTAGCTGACTATTATGCACTTATTCGAGTAAACTGTGTTCAAGCAGTAGTCAGGGTATCGCGTCTCATTGGTTATCTTTCGCTATCTCAGCAAACAAATCTTGCAGGTAATGGCCGCAGTTACCCTAATTCTGCTGATAGTAGGCTTGACCAGTCGTTTTATCCAATATCTGGGTCAGGCAGTAGCCGGAGAACTGGCTTCAGAAGTCTTGCTGTTACTAATGTTTTATCGTCTGCCGGATTTCTTCCTAGTGATAGTCCCCTTAGCATTTTTTCTCGGCATACTTCTCGTCTATGGTCGTATGTATGCAGAAAGTGAAATGGTGGTGTTGTTGGGATCTGGAATGAGTCAGCGCCACTTGCTTGCTCTAACATTTCTCACGTCTATAGCAGTAATTATTTTCATGGCGGCCATAAGCTTAAGTATCGCTCCATGGGGAGTGCGCAACACCGAACAGCTTAAACAGAATCAAGAGCAATTAACGGAAATAGATTTAATCGTTGCCGGGCAGTTTCAATCCTTTAACGATGGCAGTCGGGTTACCTATGCTGAGCGGACAAACATAGTACCAGAAGCAGGTCGTCAGTTAGGCAATGTCTTTGTTGCATTAAGCACAGAATCTCGGGAGAACGGTCAGTCCGACGCTAGATCTGAAACTGCACCACCGCGAATTTTACTCGCACAAAATGCGAGACCAGTTATCGACATTGAAACTGGTGCGCGCTTTATGCGTTTAGAAAATGTTTATCAGTATGATGGGACTCCAGGCCAGGGAGATTTTTCCATCGCACAGTTTGATGTTCAATCAATACTTTTGCCTGAACCAACAGAGTTCGAAGAAATACTTGAAGAAGAGTCTTTAGCGACCTTGGATCTTATTGGTTCGGATCAAGCGGAACATCAGGCGGAGTTTCAATGGCGTCTTTCAACAATTCTTTTAATACCCGTAATTACACTTATAGCAGTACCAATGAGCCAGGTTGACCCGCGTCAGGGTAGATACAGCAAGTTAATCTCAGCAGCGATTATCTACGCTACTTACTTTTTACTTCTTCAATTAACTCGAGACATGGTGGCTGAAGGTGAATTAAACGCTGCCGTCGGACTCTGGTGGGTGCATGCTCTGTTTATTACTGTGGGTATATTGTTATTTCGATACCCTGATTTAAGCCGTTACTTGTCGCTAGGGCGGACAACATGAATCAGCTGGACCACCATATTCGCAAAACCGTGTTGCTATCCATGTTAGTAGTAATCGCGTTAATTGGGATGTTGGATCTTATCTTTACCTTGCTGGATCAGATTGCTGATACTGATGATAACTATACCATGGTAAATGCCGTCACCTTCGTTTTGTTCACTATGCCTACGAGTATTTATGAATTGCTTCCGTTTGCGGCATTGGGTGGTGCATTAATTGGTCTTGGTATGCTCGCTTCGAATAACGAGTTGGTTGTTATGCAGTCTGCAGGTATAAGAGTTTCGCGCATTGTGTTTGCCGTGCTGAAGCCTACATTCTTTGTGATGCTTTTTAGCTTATTACTTGGAGAATATATCTCACCGCCATTAGAACAGCTCGCACAATCTAACAAGGCGATCCAGCAGAGTGGCACCGCTTCAATAAATTCTGACCAAGGAACTTGGCAGCGGATAGGTGATGAATTTATTCATATCAATGCCATAGCTCCAGGTGGTCAGGAGTTGTTTGGTGTGAGTCGCTATCAAATAGATGACAATCTGCAAATACGTTCCGCAAGCTTCGCAGAATCTGCTAGCTACATTGAGCAGGAAGGGGGTAATTATTGGAAGTTAAACAACGTGGAAGAAAGTTTATTTAGCTCTGGAGTAGTTACTATCCAAAACTTTCTAGAAGAAGATTGGACCGTTGAATTGTCGCCAGAACTACTTAGTGTTTTGCTGGTTGAACCAGATGAGCAATCTATATCTGGCCTTTATCAGTTTGCAGAATATTTTGAAGGAGAAGGATTGGATAGTGACACCTACTACTTGGCGTTTTGGAAAAAACTCCTGCAGCCGATTTCAACATTAGGCTTGGTGGTTCTCGCAATTTCATTTGTCTTCGGCCCATTGCGCGAAGCAACGACGGGCGCCAGAGTATTTGTCGCCCTTGGAATTGGGCTCATATTCACTATTTTACAACGTATGATGGAGCCGGCGAGTCTTCTATATGACTTTAACCCACTCTTGGCAGTATTAGCGCCTATATTACTGTGCGCACTCCTCGGGTTTCTTCTTTTGCGAAAAATTCGTTAGCTTGCTTTATCAATATTATTTGCGGAAATCGCAGGAACAAATTTTTGTCGCGACTGCCAGAGTGAGCCAGCTAATTTGAGATCAGGAATTAAACGGGCTATGGGACTTCGGCAACAGAATAACTTTGCTGCGTGATAATTTATCGTGAACAGCATCGCCTTGGTTATCGAAAAAAATCCACAAATATCCTAAGCCCAATATGAAAAAAGCCGGCCATGCTGCTAGCAACCGAACTATAGTTTGGATAAAACTGATCTTTCTTTGATCGATTGAATCAACTCTGATTCGCCAAGCCAACATCCCAAGAGTTTGCCCACTCCGCATCCAGAACCAGCTGTAAAAAGTGAAACAACTAAGAATCATTAGAATGAATAAAATATTGTCGGCTATTGGATCGGTCATAACTTGGCCATCGATGACCTGATTTTCTAT
>DFQD01000135.1 GCA_002377605.1 Gammaproteobacteria bacterium UBA3498
CAATAACGTGCGCTCTGGATCGTAAGATTCAACCTTTTGTAGTTGTTCCCAAAAGCCATAGTTTTCTTTTGCTAATTTAAGTTGATGAGAGCTGAGACAAAGGTGAAAAAACTGATCGATGCCTGTCTGATTCATTTTTATTTTTAAACTTTTAGGATGGGCATTGGTAATTAGTAAAAGTTTTTTATCGGAAGATCTAAGTTCCCGTAACAGAATTTCTACATTGGGCCGAATTGTAATTTTATGCTTAATCTGAGTTTTTAACTCCGGGATATCTAACTGCAGTTCTTTTTCCCAATGATCCAGACAATACCAATCCAGTGTTCCATGAACTTCTTCGTATTTGCTTCGAATAATATTTAAGGCTTCTTTTTCGCCGATGCCATTATTTTTTGCATAATTTTGAGGCACTAGGTTCAACCAGAAGTAATTGTCGAAATGGAGGTCAAGCAAGGTTCCATCCATGTCGAACATAATGGTGTCTATGGAAGACCATGGAGGCATATCAAAATCCAAGCAACTTTTCCTTGGCAAGCAGGGGTGACTCATGCAACATGAGACAAGCTTACCCAACCAGCGATGTGATTAGAACCAATCTCTTTAACAAATCGTATGTGGAAAGAAACCCAGCTAGATGCACTACTGCGAATAGGAATTTCAGCAGGCAAAGAAATATTGTCAGTCTATAACCAGTCAGGGGACATTGATGTAACCTTAAAGGATGATAATTCCCCACTTACGGAAGCCGATCGTCTGGCTCACCAGTTGATAGTTGCGGAGCTACAAGAGCTTACTCCCGACATCCCAATTCTTTCCGAGGAGTCCGCAGAAACTTCAGTGCAGCAACGTATGGACTGGTCGCAGTTCTGGATAGTCGACCCACTTGATGGCACCAAGGAATTTATTAAGCGAAATGGCGAGTTCACAGTCAATATCGCCTTAATAACAAACGGCGTACCCGAGTTGGGTATAGTCCATGTTCCAGTATGCGGGATGAACTACTTAGGTCAAGTAGGCGCAGGTGCCTGGAAGGTGAATCCCGAAGGTGAATTCAAAGAAATTTCAGCGCCACGATTCAGTCTAGGACAGAGTGTAGTACGAGTTGTTGCAAGTCGTAGCCATCGCGGTGAATTAGTGGACAAACTAATAGCTGCAATGGAATCTGAATTAGGCCCAACTGAAGTAGTAAGCATGGGAAGCTCACTAAAAATCTGTCTTCTGGCTGAAGGTAAGGCAGACATCTATCCGCGATTGGCTCCTACTTCGGAATGGGATACTGCCGCTGCACACGCTGTGTTAATTGCCGCAGGAGGTGAAATATACGATACCAGCTTTAAAACTCTAACGTATAACCAGAAGGAATCCATACTGAATCCCCACTTTATCGCCATTGCTGATCCGAAATTTGATTGGTCTTCACTTCTTCTACCCAGCCTTAATTAATTCGCAATTTTCTCTGCCGTCTTTTGTATGTTGTCCATGCGTTAAAAGTTGCAGTAGCCCTGCTTCATTTATTTTGTAATAGTTTGATTGGCTAGACAACTATCAGGAAAACCGTTAGCGTTCTAACAATCTGAATTTTTCCCACATTATTTAGTTGGATGCCAAAAACTTACCGGCTCAGTGAGAGGCTTCTCATGCGAAATCTATGTTTATTAATTCTAACTTTGTTTCTAATTAGCTGCGGTGAAAGCAACACACTTACTGAAGTAACTCAAACTGCCTCTTCTACGGTAGTAAATTCTGCACAATCAGAGACTGAGCGATTGAATAAATGGTTAGATGAGTTATGGGAAGAGCAATTGGACTTCAGCCCTGAGCTTCGTACTTCCTTAGGGATCAAAGAGGACTACAACAAACTTGATGATTACACCCTTCAAGCGCAAGAAGAACAGCTAGCATGGCTGCGTACTTCTGTTTCCTCGATGGAACGGGATTTTAATTATGATTCCCTTACAGACGATGGCAAGCTTTCCTGGGATATGTGGTCCTATGCCTTAGAGGAATCTGAAGCAGGTGTGCCATTCCGTGGTCATGTTTATCTCTATGGACGTGGTGGTATTCAATCGGGACTTCCTAACTTTTTAATAAATTTTCATCGCGTTGACACGCCAGAAGACATGGATGCTTATATTTCCCGTTTACAGGAAATTGATCGGGTATTGGGAGAGGTTTTAGAGCGCGCTCAGGCAAATGCAGCGGCAGGAGTGCGCCAGCCAGCTTTCGGCTATGAGTTTGCTGTCGATGAAATTCGCCGTATCACATCAGGCATTCCTTTTAATACTAATGATGATACTCCTAATTCTCCGCTTTGGACTGACGTTCAAACAAAAGTCGGTGGGCTATTGGAAAATGATTTAATCGATGAAGAACAAGCTCAAGGTTATAGAGAAGAAGCAAGGTCTATTTTAGAAAGTGAAGTAGCCACAGCTTATCAAATGGTTTTGGCCTGGTTACAAGCAGACATGGAAAATGCTTCTGCTGAAGCTCAAGGTGTTTGGGCATTGCCTAATGGTCGAGCTTACTATGACTACCGCCTGGTACAAATGACAACTCTGGATATAACTGCAGATGAAATTCATCAGATCGGTCTCGATGAAGTTGAGCGTTTGTTAGCGGAAATGCAAGCGATTAAAAATGAAATCGGATTTGAGGGAACCCTCCAGAGTTTTTTCGAATTTGTAAGATCAGACCCAAATAACTACTACGAATCTACCGATGCAGGTCGGCAGCAATATCTAGACGATAACTACGCTTATTTGGACTCGATTAACGAAGTTTTGCCTGACTATTTTGGACGTTTGCCTCTCGCGGACCTAGAGATCCGTCGCGTCGAAGCTTTTCGTGAACAGGATGGTGCGGCACAGCACTATTTTCCTGGCACACCGGATGGATCACGTCCTGGTGTTTACTATTCCCACATGAGTGATATGAGTTCGTTGCCTAAGCATCAGGTGGAAGATGTGCTCTACCATGAAGGCAATCCGGGTCATCATATGCAGATAGCGATTCAACAGGAACTCGCTGATATTCCGCGCTTCCGTACCCAGTACTTCACTACTGCCTATGTCGAAGGTTGGGGTCTTTATGCAGAGTGGTTAGCGAAGGAAATGGGCGGCTTTGAAAATCCTATGTCCGACTTTGGTCGATTAGGCGGTGAGATCTGGCGTGCGATTCGTTTGGTAGTGGACACTGGAATACATGCAAAGCAGTGGACTGAAGAGCAAGCAGTAGAATATTTTCTGAGTAACTCAGATAGCTCTGAAAGCTCGATACGTTCAGAAATCAAACGCTACTTTGCTAATCCTGGTCAGGCCACTGCTTACAAAATTGGCATGATGAATATTCAACAAGCACGTGCAAATGCAGAAGCCGCATTGGGAAATGACTTTGACATTCGCGCGTTCCATGATGTGATACTTGGGGCCGGAGCCTTACCGCTTCAGTTAATGCACGACAGAGTTGATCGTTGGGTAGCAGAAGTCCAATCTGCAAACTAAAAAATTAAAAACATTGAATAAAATAATACACTTCTCTTTAGCGGCACTACTGGTAGGCATTACTAACTTTGCACATGCACAATTGGATTTTGCCGCCCCTGCAAGTGTTGGCATGTCGCAAGAATCTCTTGATCAAGCTACCACCCGTTTACAACAGCATATAGATGATGGCGACATTGCAGGGGTTGTCGCAGCAGTTGCCCGCGACGGCAAGATTGTCTATTTCGAATCATTGGGCTTAATGGACATCGAAGAAATGAAACCCATGAGGGGGGATGCATTGTTTCGGATTTATTCCATGGCTCGACAGATAACAACCGTTGCGGCACTGACTCTGTATGAGCAAGGTAAGTTTGATATGGACGATCCCATTCAGATGTACTTACCTGAATTTGAAAACCAAAGAGTCTTACTTGATTCCGACAGTAATGACGTAAGCCAAACACGAAAACGAATTGGTGACATTACAGTTCAACATTTAATTACTCATACTTCTGGTTTAGGAAGTCGCAGTTCACGTTTGTACCGTGAAAACAGAGTTAGAGATAAAAATATAACCTTGGATCAAATGGTTTCAAATGCAGCACGCATTCCTTTGTTTCAGGATCCAGGGACGGAATTCCGCTACGGTATTCATGCAACTATTCTAGGAAAACTCATTGAAATTTGGGCTGAACGTCCTTTCGAAGAATTTCTTCGAGAAGAATTCCTTTTACGTATGAATATGAGCAGTACTATGTTTTGGGCAGATGGAGCGCATAGAAATCGATTGGCTGTAGTTTATCGTCCAACCAATGGCCAACTCACTCCGTATCAGATCGAAAGTATTCCTTACACGATGCGACCACGACTAATGGAAGGAGGCGTTGGCTTACTTTCAACGGTTGGCGATTTCATTAATTTTTCACAGATGATTCTCGATGGCGGTGTGTTCCAGGGAGAGCGCATTCTGCGAGAAGAAACTGTAGATCTGATTTACCAGAATGCAGTGCCGGAGCAGGCGATGCCAATTGGTTCCGGAGGCTATTGGGGTGGATCAGGTTGGACCTGGGGTGGATTTAATTTGGTTCTAGATGCGGAAACCTATAGCTATCCGATAAGCGAAGGCACTATTTGGTGGGACGGTTCCGCAGGAACTCGCTTCTTTATTGATCCGAAGCAAAACACAGTCATCGTCATCATGGCTCAGGTTTCCCCATCCCGAGGCGGCGGTTTTCGAGAGAACTTCTCGCGTTTAGTAGACATGGCTATAACGGAACGCCGCTAGCTAATTCAGTAACTCAAGCAACCTCATTTCGAAGTTAAGTTCTTAAACTCGCTGCATTAATATAAAAACTGCTAGTTCTAGTCCGTCAATGAAAAGGAATCTATGATTGAATACCTAGCCCCTTGCGGAAGAGTTTGAGATTTATATAGATTGAACTCAGAAACAGAAAACGATCCCCAATCGGAATCGCCATAGGCCGACATTAATCTGGACAAATCAAGTCGAGCATTTTTACTAAACCTGGCGACAGTTACATGAGGGACGTAGGCTTTGCTTTCCTGTTTGAAACCCAATACTGCACATTTCTTGTCTAACAGCGCAGCCAGTTCGCATAGTGTCTCGTTCCGTTCTACTCCTATCCAAATAGAATTGTAAAAAAGTCCAAGGCCTCGACAGTTCAACTCTATGGTGGATTTAAGTTTTAAGGTAGAAAGCGCTTTGGTTAAATCACGTAACTGATTATGCTCTGTCGTCCCTAGAAATTTTAGAGTTACATGTAAGTTCGATTCGTCCACTATCCGCAATTTACTACGAGGGTCACAGGCAATATGCGCCAGTGATTGTTGTAAGAAGCGAATTTCTTTTGCTAGTGAAAAGCGCATACCTATAAAACAGCGCAATTTATTCTTATCGTTTTTAAAGTTCATGGTGCTGTAAGCAGAGCCGTAGGCCAAATTCTAATCTTGCCCCACATCGCAATTGCCGTCCATTTCGAATAGAATCTGCAGTCCGCAAAAACAGACGAAATAAGAAGAATAAGGATCTTGCTCTATGCACAATCGGCCCATTTACAACAGCGATCACGAACTTTTTCGTGATAATGCCCGGCGCTTTTTTCGTGAAGAGCTAGAACCAAACATAGACCGATGGGAGAAAGAAGGGAGATTGCCACGGGATTTCTGGCGCAAGGCAGGAGAGAATGGATTTCATTGTTGCGGTATACCAGAAGAATTTGGCGGTCCGGGCGCAGACTTCATGTATAACATGGTTCTATCGGAAGAGGTAGGCTATGCGGTCGGCGGCGCAAGCGTTGGATTCTCTGTTTCGTCTGATATCGTCGCTTACTATTTACTTCACAATGGTACTGAGGATCAGAAGCAACAGTGGTTACCTAAAATGGTAGCTGGCGATGCTATTCCTTCTATTGGTATGACCGAGCCAGGTTGTGGTAGTGATCTCAAAGCGGTGAGCACTACAGCAGTTCGAGACGGCGATGAGTATGTGATTAACGGCCAAAAAACTTTTATCACCAATGGTCAAAACTGTGACTTTATCTTGTTGGCTTGTACTACCAATCAAGACGCAGGCGCCAAAGGAGTTAGTCTGATAATTGTTGAAAGCCATCGCAAAGGATTTAGTCGCGGAAGAAATTTGGAAAAGATCGGTCAAAAAGCAGCGGACACATCTGAACTATTTTTTTCTGATGTGAGAGTTCCTGTGACAAATCTATTGGGCCAAGAAGGTGGTGGCTTCTCTGTACTTATGAATGAACTACCTCGCGAACGAATCACCATCGCCTGTCGCGCATTCGCAGAAGCACAGCGTGCTTATGAACTAACAGTCGATTATGTGAAAGAAAGAAAAGCCTTCGGTCAACAGATTTACGAATTTCAAAACACGCAATTCAAATTAGCAGAGATTAAAACCGATTTGGCGGTTGGATGGGCATACATAGATCAGTGTTTAGTTAAGATCAATGAAGGCTGCCTAACACCCGAAGAAGGAGCAATGGCAAAACTTTGGACTACGGAAACGGGCAATAAAATTGTTGATGCTTGTTTACAATTATTTGGTGGATACGGTTACATGAGTGAGTATCCAATTTCTCGTTTGTATGTTGATTCAAGAGTAAGAAGAATTTATGGCGGTACTTCCGAAATTATGAAGTTAGTCATCGGAAGAACTGTATAAAAAATTGAAAAGAAAGAGGAAAGAAGATGAGTGGTATTACTGCCTTCGATGCCTACATTCCCCGAGGCCGACTCAGCAAGCAGGCGATTGCCGAGGCTAATTCTTGGTTCGATTCCAGTCTTAAATCATTAGGCAGAGGTGAGCGAGCAATCTGTAACTGGGACGAAGATTCCATTACCATGGCGGTCGAAGCGGCAAACAACTGCCTTTGTTCAAAACTCGATGCAGATCTTTCTTCTTTATATTTAGCTTCGACCACTTTCCCTTTCTTAGATCGCCAGAACTCTGTAGTGGTGAGTGAGGCGCTTAATCTTAATAAGAATATTCGCACCATGGATGTAGGTGGATCCCAAAGAGCCGCAACTTCGGCATTGATTTCTTTATTGGAATCCAGTGGCGAAGGTGACAGCATGCTCGTCGCTTCTGAACACAGAAGAAGTAAAGCTGGTTCACGAGCAGAAATGTTGTGGGGGGATTCAGCTGCTGCAGTTCTTGTTGGCACAAATAATGTCATTGCAGAATGCCTAGCCATCGAATCCCTGGCTGTAGATTTTATTGACCATTATCGGGGTGAAGACGCCAACTTCGATTACGACTGGGAAGAGCGATGGATTCGTGACGAAGGATTCATGAAGAGTGTTCCCACAGTAGTAGACAAGTTACTTGATTCTTCTTCAGTTTCCGCAGAACAGATCAATCACTTTATACTCCCTACGGATCAAGCTCGAACTCCTGCTGCACTAGCCAAGAAATTGAGAATCAACCCTGAAGCAGTAGTGGATAATCAAATCGCTGAAGTTGGAGTGGCTGGTGCAGCACAACCCATCCTTCTATTAGCCAAGGCTTTGGAGAACGCTAAGCCGGGAGAGCATATTTTATTGATTGGATTTGGTCAGGGTTGTGACGCTGTTTTGCTTAAAGCCACTGATGCCATTAGCAGCTATAAGCCTTCAGTTGGAGTGAGTGCCGCACTCGCTAGTCGACGCGAAGAATTGAACTATAATAAATTTCTTAGTTTTAATAATCTAGTTGAGCGAGACATAGGAAAGCGCGCGGAAGTAGATAAACAAACTTACCTTTCCGGTTACAATCGAAGGAAGGATTTGTTAACTAGTTTTGTTGGAGGCAAGTGTCGGGAGTGTGGGACCGTGCAAATCCCGCGAGAAAAATACTGTGTAAATCCAGATTGTAATGCCCTCGAAAGTCAGGATCCTTATAACTTCTCAGATAAGCAGGGGACTGTGGCCACCTGGACGGCTGACCGTCTAACATTCGACTGGAGTCCGCCTGCATATTTTGGCATGGTACAGTTTGATGGTGGCGGTAAGATCATGATGGATTTCACCGAAGTGGAAGAAGGCAGCATCGATTCAGGATCCAAGGTTTCAGTCCATTTTAGAATCAGACAATTCGATCCCGCGCGGGGATTTAGAAAGTATTTCTGGAAAGCAGTAATAGCAGGCTAGTTATCTAAAGAAGGAAAAATCTAAAAGAGATTTTCATTATTCAGATAAAAATTAAAGACACAGAGCGAGTGCTAAACAATGGATCCTTTTTCATTTAGGACTCGCAGAGGCAATCGATAAGAGTAGAGGAATAAAAGATGGCGTCAGGAATTAAAGACAAAGTAGTCATTTTAGGCATGGGTTGCAGTAAGTTCGGAGAGCGCTGGGACTCCAGTCCATCTGATCTAATGGTTGAAGCCTTCGAAGAATGTATCGAAGATGCCGGCGTTGAACGGGAGCAAATCGAAGCTGCCTGGTTTGGAGCTGGTATCGATGCGTTCAATGTTGGTTCAAGCGCCATGCCATTAGCGATAGCCCTACGCCTTAACTATATCCCTGTAACCAAAGTTGAAAATATGTGCGCTACTGGAACGGAAGCTTTTCGCGGCGCGGTCTACGCCGTTGCTTCCGGCGCATGTGACATCGCTCTTGCTCTCGGTGTGGAAAAACTCAAGGACACGGGTTACGGCGGCTTACCGCAACGTACTCGTGGCTTGGAAAATGATATGTATTGGCCAAACCTCTCTGCGCCAGGTGCTTTTGCTCAACTCGCATCTGGTTATCGTGCTAGACATAAACTAAACAAAGGGGACTTAAAGCGTGCCATGGCTCATGTCTCGGTTAAAAGCCATGCTAACGGTGCGAAGAATCCGAAAGCCCATTTACAAAGAGAAATTACTGAAGACCAAGCGGTCAACGCGCCCTTTATAGCAGAACCAATCGGTCTTTATGATTGTTGCGGCGTGAGTGATGGATCCGCCTGTGCAATCGTAACTACACCAGAAATAGCAAAGAGCCTCGGTAAAGAAAATCTAATTTCTGTTAAAGCGTTGCAGTTGGCAGTATCCAATGGAACAGAGTCTAGTCACGATAGTTGGGATGGCTCCCATTTAAAGACTACCCGTATTGCATCACAACGTGCTTACGAGGAAGCTGGCATCCGTAAACCTACTGAAGAAATTACCATGACCGAAGTCCATGATTGTTTCTCAATCACTGAGCTGGTTACCATGGAAGATTTGCAATTGTCTGAAGAAGGCAAAGGTGTAAACGATGTGCTCGATGGGAATTTCGATTCTGACGGAAAAACACCTTGTCAGATTGATGGTGGGCTTAAATGCTTCGGCCACCCGATTGGCGCTTCCGGGTTGCGAATGATTTATGAAAATTATCTGCAGTTAAATGGGAAAGCCGGTGCCAGACAATTAGATGATCCTAAGATGGGTTTGAATCACAATCTTGGCGGATTCCCTCATCAGAATATTTGTTCAATTTCTATAATCGGCCCCTACAACTAAATGACATGATGAAACGCGTCTTGGCACGCTTCTTTTCTTTGCGTCTTCGCACGGCTTTCGCCTATAAAGTTAATGTGTCTCCAGCACATACTTCGGGGCGCCTCACGCGGCATGCTGTTCCACTCATCCTCAAAGTCATTTAGGTCATCACAAAGATATGCAGGAAGGAAAATTTATTCTGTTACAAGGCTTTGAGATCAGTATTACTGCTGCATTGGAAACTCTTGAGTCGCTTCATGATCAAGTTGGACTGGGATTCGGAAATATCAAGCGTGCTTGCTCTCCAGAAGGTCACTTCAATTCAGAATTCATAGAAAAGTTTCAATTCGCCAGCTATGAACTGGCATTCTGCGAAGCGGAAATTTCTGCAGCAAATTGTCTTCTCGAATCGACGCAAGAAACGGATATAAATTCTATCGATTTCTCATTATCGATTTTCTTTGCTGGCGAGATGTTTAAGTCTGTCACCGCAAGACTGAGATCTATTCATGTTGACGCAGAAATAGATTTACGAACACTCGCAAATATCGAAGCAAGCGACAGCGCAAAAGGCTTACTTATTAGTTGCAATGGAGCTTTAGTCGCTGAGATTGGCGACAAGATTGCTCGCGATGAAATTAAACGACTTGCTTCAGGTCTTAACGAAGAAAAAGAATTAGTTCGTGAAACATTTTATCGATTCGCTAACGATCTAGTTGCTCCGCTAGCTGAAGAAATTCATCGCGAAGATAAAGACATTCCAGAAGAAATCATAAAACCTGCAGCAGAATTGGGCTGTTTTGGAATCTGTATCCCAGAACGATTTGGTGGATTACAACCGGACGACAAAGCTGACAGCCTGGGAATGATTGTTGTTACTGAAGAACTCTCAAGAGGTTCATTAGGTGCTGCAGGCAGTTTGATTACCCGACCTGAAATTGCTGCTAGAGCATTACTGGCCGGCGGAACTGAATCGCAACAAAATCGATGGCTGCCACTCTTAGCTTCCGGCGAAATGCTTTGTGCAATCTCTATAACTGAGCCCAATACCGGATCTGATGTAGCCGCCGTAAGTTTGAAAGCTACGCCGACAGAAGGTGGTTGGTTGCTCAATGGCAGTAAAACCTGGTGTACCTTTGCCGGCAGGTCGGAGTTAATTGTCGTACTTGCGCGTACCAATCCTGATACAGCTCTCGGCTATAAAGGTTTAAGTATGTTCTTGATCGAAAAACCGTCTTATCCTGGACATCGGTTTGAGCATATTCAGTCAGCAGGCGGTAAGTTAACTGGTAATGCTATTCCCACTTTGGGTTATCGTGGAATGCATTCCTACGACCTGTTTTTTGAAGACTACCTCGTTCCCGCTGAAAACTTAGTAGGTGAAAAAGAAGGAGAGGGGAAAGGCTTTTATTACACCATGGCTGGTTTCTCTGGGGGGCGGATTCAAACTGCGGCTCGGGCCACTGGCGTAATGCAGTCTGCGTTTGAGAAGGCAGTCAGTTATGCCAACGAACGAGTCGTTTTCGACCGGCGTCTGAGCGAGTTTCAGCTTACCCGAATTAAACTCGCTCGGATGTTGGCAACTATTACAGCCAGTCGCCAATTCAGTTATGCTGTCGCCCGTAAATTGGATCAAGGTCAAGGACAGATGGAAGCCAGCTTGGTAAAACTGTTTAGTTGTCGTGCTGCAGAATGGATTACTCGGGAAGCTCTACAAATTCACGGCGGTATGGGTTATGCAGAAGAGAGCTCGGTATCTCGATATTTTGTGGATGCTAGAGTGCTATCTATATTTGAAGGAGCTGAGGAAACACTGGCTCTTAAAGTAATTGCGAGGGAGCTGATTGCTCGTGCATAAAAAAATCACACTATATATCTTAAAGAGGGAAGAGGCAGAACAATGAGTGCTCCACTGCTACAAGATAAAGTTATCATCGTAACCGGTGCGGGAAGAGGTATCGGTCGCGGTATCGCCATGCTTGCCGCAGCCAATGGTGCCAAAGTCGTGGTTAATGATTTAGGTGGCGCGGAAGATGGTTCCGGTTCAGATGCAAGTCCGGCGGACAAAGTCGTTGATGAGATTAAGGCAACTGGTGGAGAAGCAGTAGCTTCCTATGCCAGTGTGACAGATTGGGATGCGGCCCATGATATTGTCGACATGGCGGTCACAACTTTTGGTCGCATCGATTGTGTTGTTAACAACGCAGGGAATTTAAGAGACGCAATCTTTCACAAGATGACGGAAGAAGATTTCGACTCAGTTATCAATGTGCATCTCAAAGGCTCTTTTAATGTAAGTCGCGCTGCTGCTACTCATTTTCGTGCACAAACTAGCGGATGTTTTGTCAACATGACTTCCACGTCTGGACTAATCGGAAACTTTGGCCAGGCCAATTACGCTGCAGCAAAACTTGGTATTGTTGGTTTATCCAAATCCATGGCCTTAGACATGGGTCGTTTCCGTGTGAGATCGAATTGCATCGCCCCATTCGCCTGGAGTCGTTTGATTGGAACTATTCCAACCAACACGGAAGAAGAGAAAGCGAGAGTCGCAAAAATTCAGCAGATGACACCGGACAAAATTGCGCCGTTAGCTGTCGCTCTGTGCAGTGACGCAGCACAAGACGTAACGGGACAGATTTTCGGTGTTCGTAATAATGAAATATTCCTATTCAATCACACTCGGCCTATTCGATTTGCACATACGGCTGAAGGCTGGACACCAGATTCAGTTCTGGATCGAGTCATTCCTGCACTCAAGGCAGATTTCTTTCCATTAGAGAGATCTGGTGAAGTGTTTAGCTGGGACCCAATGTAATTCAATTCAACAAGAAAAAATTATGTCTTTTAATCCTGAGTATTTACTAAGTCGAGAATTCGGAACTATTCAACAAACTTACACTGAGAAAGATTGCATTCTCTATGCGCTCGGTGTTGGTATGGGCTTGGATCCATTGGACGAAGCGTGTCTCCGTTTTGTTTATGAAGATGGTTTGAAAGTTTTACCGAGCCAATCAGTAGTCATGGCTCACCCGGGGTTCTGGGCCAAAGAAGAAGACATGGGGATCGATTGGGTAAAGGTATTACACGCCGGCCAGGAAATCATTTTTCATAACCCCATTCCGACATCTGGAACGGTTGAAGCTACTACGCGTATTACCGAGATTGCTGACAAAGGTGAAAAAATTGGTGCTCTGATAATTTCTGATCGTGTCGTGCGAGATGTAGAAACTGGCAGTGACATTTGTACTTTAATTACCACTATTCTAGCTCGGGGGAATGGAGGATATGGGGGCGAAAAGAAATCATCGGCACCAAAACCTGACGTTATTCCGGCCCGTGATCCCGATGAAGTCTGTGATTTACCCACTGTGCCACAGCAAGCTCTGATCTATCGATTATCCGGCGATTATAACCCTTTGCATGCATCACCAAGTGTTGCTCGCAGCGCAGGCTTCAAGGCACCGATTCTCCATGGGCTTTGTACCTTTGGAGTAATGACTCATGCTTTGGTAAAAACCTGTTGCGACTATGATCCAAGCCGTTTTAAACGAATGCGTCTGCGGTTTTCTGCTCCAGTGTATCCCGGTGAAACTATCCGCACTGAGATCTGGAACGAAGGTAATCAGATTGCGTTTCGGTGTAGATCTCTTGAACAGGACAAGATCGTCATTAATAACGGTTACTTGCTGATCGACTGACAACTGGAGTAGCCGTTGCAACAAATTCTTCAAGGCTTACGAGTTGTAGAAGGCAGTGCGTTTGTAGCTGCGCCTTCTGGTGGTATGACGCTGGCGCAATTGGGTGCAGATGTAATTCGTTTTGATCAAATCGGGGGAGGAATCGATTATCACCGTTGGCCCGTCAATGAAGCAGGCACCAGTCTCTATTGGCACAGCCTTAATAAAGGCAAACGTTCGATTGCTGTAGATTTTCGCAGTGAAACTGGCAGAGAGCTTATTCAGTCCATCATCACCGCATCAGGTGATGACGAAGGCTTATTCGTTACTAATTTTCCAGCCAAGGGATGGCTAGCAGATGAACAGCTGCGTAGCCGCCGAAGTGATCTTATTTATGTAAATTTAGTTGGTGATCGCCATGGTGGTAGTGCTGTCGATTACACCGTGAATTGCAGAATAGGTTTGCCGTTTTTGTCTGGTGATGGTGAAATCCCTGTTAATAATCCTTTCCCTGTCTGGGATGTATTAACGGGACAACAGATTGCTCTTGCACTATTAGTAGCCGAGCGACATCGTCGCATTAGCGGCGAGGGTCAATTCGTGCAGATAGCATTAGCCGATGTAGCTATGGCAACTATGGGTCATCTCGGTTATATAGCGGAGGCAGAAATAAACCAGGTAGCCCGTGAGCCGATGGGTAATCATATCTTTGGTACCTTTGGTCATGACTTTGAGTGCAAAGACGGTCGTCGGGTAATGATCGTGGGTGTCAGTCCGAATCAATGGGATGCCATAATCAATGTTACTAATACTGAATTACCGGTCAGAACTTTAGAGCAGGATTTGAATCTGGATTTCTCTCAAGAAGGTGATCGATTCAAAGCGAGAGAGAGATTACGCGAATTATTTGCTCCTTGGTTTGCCGAAAAATACTATGCAGATGTAAAACAAGTTCTGGATGATGCGGGGGTATGCTGGGGTATTTATCAATCCATAGAGGAGATGGTGAGCAATGATTGGGATTGTTCCGAAACGAATCCTCTATTTTCCCGAATAGAGCAACCTGGTATCGGCTCTTATTTAGTGCCCTCACAGGCTATGAGGTTTTCGGCTTTGCAACATGAACCACCGAAGCCAGCACCGCAGCTCGGTCAGCATACCGATGAAATTCTCTCTGAAATTCTTGGTATGGATAGTGCCCAAATTGGCAAACTGCATGACGAAAAAGTAATTGCAGGAGTTTCAGCAAACTAGGAAGTAGTAAAAGATGGAAGAAGTTAGCTCAACAACCCGAATTACCGATCTTTTATTTGCTGCTGCCGATAAGTGGCCAGCTAAACCTGCGATTAGTTTTAATGGCAAAACGCAAGATTGGTTGGAAACTAAAAACCGATGCGTTGCTGCGGCAACTCTGTTAAAGGAGTTGGGTGTGAATCCAGGTGATCGCGTTGCGTTTCTTGGATTGAATTCCAATATTTGCTTTGAATCCTATTGGTCGCCGGCATTAATTGGTGCCAGCATGGTGCCGATTAATTATCGTTTGACAGTTCGAGAAATAGTCGACTGCATTCAGGATTGCACACCGGCGGTTCTAATTGTCGATCCTAATTTCATCGACCACGTTCAACAGATCAAAGAAAGTTGTTCGAGCATAATTAGCATTGTCTCCTGTGGAGATATAACTGCACCAGAAGGCATGGTGTCTTATGAAGATCGTATTAACGACATCATTGCCAATGAATGTTACTCAGAGCTAACACCAAGTTCCAATGACGAAACAGTCATTATTTTCTATACCGGTGGAACAACTGGTCGCTCAAAGGGGGTAATGCTCAGTCACGTCAATTTCAAATACAACACGGAATGTTCGATTCCTCTCTATCGAATGCAGCAGCATTGGGCATTTTTAATTATTGGTCCCCTATTTCACCTCGCCGCTGGTTCTCGAGTTTTTAGCAGCACAGCGCTAGGTGGCCACACCGTAATTTTGCCTAAATTCGATGTAGTCGAATTAATGAAAGATGTTGAAAAGTACGCTATAAACTCTGCCACTCTGGTACCAACCATGTATCAGATGATTCTCGATCATCCTGACTTTGGTGATTACGATTTGTCATCTCTCAAGATGTTGGCTTCTGGAGCAGCACCACTTTCCATCGCACTACTTAGTAGAATCATTAAAGCGTTTCCTACGACAGAATTTTTTCAGACCTATGGCATGACTGAAGCATCACCGATTCTTACTAGTCTTGATTCCAAGTATCACGTACTGGAAGGGCCAAATTCGAACAAATTAGGATCAGTAGGGCGCGCAGTTGCGCACGTAGATTTATTCATTGCTGATGATAATGATAGAGAAGTGCCTCCAAATACCGTCGGACAAATTCTGGCACGGGGGAGGAATATCATGACGGGATATTGGCACCTACCCGAGCAAACAGCCGAAGCACTTAAAGATGGTTGGTACCACACCGGTGATGCTGGCTATTTAGATGAAGAAGGCTTTTTATTTCTGGAAGGTCGCGTCAAAGATATGATCGTAAGTGGTGGGGAAAATATTTACCCTATCGAAGTTGAAAACGTATTAGAGGATCATCCTGCTATTCATCAATGTGCGGTCATTGGAATTCCCCACGAGACTTGGGGAGAAGCAGTTCATGCGGTGATTACCCTTAACGATGGTTACGTTCTGACTGAGCAAGAGCTAATATCCTTCTGTAAGGAGAACATTGCCAGCTATAAATGCCCGGTAAGCGTTACCTTCCGTGAAGAGCCAATGCCACTCTCACCCATCAACAAGATTTTAAAAACGGAATTGCGTAAACCTTTTTGGAAAAATCGCGACTCTGAACTAGTGTAAAGCCCAAGTAACTTTCTGGTTTTCAATTAGTCTTCTGCATTTTTCGTCAGTTAGAAAATTTTCTGTCCATATCTAAAAAGCGGGCCAGGAAGGCGTGATACTTGAAGCATAGAGATTAGAACTTTATGTAGTCCATCCACCGGCTAAAGGGATTAGCTGCCCCACCATGTGATTGCAATTTTTGCTTGCAAGATAAAAAGCCAACTCTGCAGTTTCTTCCGCTTTGCCAACCTGATTAGTCGGGACGTTCCTCTTCACATGGTCCAGGAATTTTCCATTGTCGAGAATGTCGTCAGGGTAGTAAGTGTTGTTGTTTATATAGTTTTGAGCGATCGCGTTTACTTGCACATTGCTACGAGCAAGTTCCAATCCCGCCGCTTTGATAAATCCGTTTTGCGCACCACGAGCCGCGCAATATGCTGCGTTATTCGGAATTCCTTTTAGGGGTGCCGCACTGGTGATGGCAATTATTTTTCCAGACTTTCTCTCAATCATTTGCGGAGTAACTGCGCGCACCAGGTACATTAGTGGATGAACCAGGGAATTAATTAATTTGTTCCAATCATCATTGTCTATGCTTTGAACTGGCGCTGTCATTGGTGGCTCTGCTAGATTCGCTACCAGAATGTCAATTTGGTCGACTGAATTCACCAGTTGCTCGCACTCTTCCTGGGTGGTCATGGGATACCCACCGGAAACGACATTGATTCCCTGGGATTCAAACTTCTTTTGAATGGCTAAACCCATGTAGCGTTCTACACAAGTTATGAGCGCAGTTCTGTTTGTCATTATTTGCTCCTAACGAGCGCAGATGAGTGGCCTCAAAATATCCCATGTCGGGTTAAACTTAGCAATTGCCTTCAAGTATTGTTAATCAGAAATCAAAGTGCAACACTCCAGTGTGGTTGGGGAATCGATACAATGAGTTACGTAGTTAATTAAACTACTATCGAAGAAAAAAGGAGGATTAAAAAGCGAAACGTGGAATTAATGTTTATGTGTGAAGGAGTATTAGGCTGAACTTTTTTTCCGCAGTTCCATTAAGTGCTTAACGAATTTCTCCAAGGTCTCATAGGGCTGACATCCAACCACTGCCAGGTCATTACTATAGAAAGTCGGTACACCGGTTACTCCGATCTTTCTCGAAAAGCGCCAGTCTTCATCCACTTCAAATTGAAATGTTCTTTCTTCCAACGCTCGGCGTGCAGCGTTCCTGTCTAGGCCAGCAGCGTCCGCAATTTTTTCCAACTCATCAATCTCGCTGATATTGATGTTGTCGACAAAGTACGCTTTGTAGAGGAAATCGTGAATGATTTCGCCGTTTTCTTGGGTGTCTGCCCATTTGCCTAGTTCTTGCGCAAGACGACTATTGTAGGTATACGAGCGGTCGCCGAAGGGTAGGCCCGCATCTGCCATTAAATTTTTCATGCGTTTTTTAATAGGAGTGAGGTCGCGGCCGGGGAAAAGATTTTCTAATGTTTGGCCTTCCTGTGGTGTTTCGGGATGCAAGGGAAAATATATCCAGCGAATTTTTACCGAATAGTTTTCTTTCAGTTTTTCAATACTCACGGTACTAAGGTAACACCAGGGTCAGACGTAATCTGTAAATACATCCAAAACTATTTCATGCATTGCATTACTCGACTAATACGATATTCACTCTTCTATTATGTTTGCCTTTATTTTCGATCTTACTCACACGTACTTCGCCGATTTCTCCAGAAGCCTTTACATGAGTGCCGCCACAGGGCTGTAGATCCACACCCTCCACATGCATGAGCCTGACCTTTCCTGTTCCAGTAGGTGGTTTAACCGACATGGTCCGCACTAAATCCTGCTGTGCTTCCATTTCTTCTTCGCTAATCCAAGTCGCGCTTAAGGCACGGTTTTCTT
>DFQD01000201.1:0-10377 GCA_002377605.1 Gammaproteobacteria bacterium UBA3498
CCAGGTGAGCTGATGTAAAAATAGATTGGATCATCACCCTCAGCAGCAAGCGCCAATAATCGTTCTGTTACCGAACGAGCAATTTTGTCATTAATTTCTCCAAATAGCGTAAGTGATCTGGACTTAAAGAGCTTTTCATCGATAAACCCTGAACGACCGGATCCTTTGTCTTCCTTGTTTGCTTGCTCTAACGATATAGTTGACATGATATTCCTACTATTTACCAATTCTATGAACAGGCCTGCTGATTGGTGCGAATAAACGCAATGATCTTCCATAAGTCATCGTCACCTTCCGGAAAGTTTGAACCAAATCCAACCATGCGCGTATTGGGTACACCGACAGTTACAGTGTCGAAAATTTCCTGATCGCTGCCTCCATGAATCCATTCACAATCGAATAGAAATACGGCATCTGAATTTCCCGGTAGGCGGCTGTGACAATAGCCAGCACAGGTGCCTGCAAAGAGCGCTCCGCCTCTGGCAACAGCCTCGGGATCCGCCATAAAAGCTTGCACAACCGTGGGCTCGGCGGGCGACTCAGATTCCCCACCACAGCCGGCAAGCAATGCTAATGCCACTAACAGAATAAACAGTTTTGACGACTTCATAGATAAGCTCATATAGATTCAACAAATGCGAACGCAGCATAAAACACTCGAGTAAAGGGACGCAAGCTTAGTGGGTTTCTGGCCCCAATGGCTTAAAGGTTATTAACAGCTGAGGCAGTAAAGTCAGCGAACCAGCTAAGGCCACTAACATTGCAAAGCTGGTTAACAAGCCAAATACAATGGTTGGAATGAAATTCGATAGGGCAAGTATGGAAAATCCAGCAACGATGGTCATGGAAGTGAAGTACATCGCGCGCCCGATGCTATTGTGGCAGAAGAACATGGTTTCTCTATAGTTGCCGAAGCGTGGAAACTCTCGTCTAAATCGATGCATGTAGTGAATAGTGTTATCAACACCAATTCCCACTGAGATTGCGGCGATGGTTATAGTCATAATATCCAGTGGAATATCCAGCCAACCCATGATACCTAAAACCAAAGCAGCGGCGATGGCATTCGGAATAATGCAAATCATCGCGATATACAAAGATCGGAAAAGGGTCAGAAACATCAGCATGATGGCAAGCATCACAACGCCGAGAGTTAAGATCTGCGATTGAAACAAACTCTGCAGCACATTGTTATACATCACCAGAATGCCAGTAAGTCTTACTTGTTCATCCGCTAAACCAAACTCTTCTTCCACTCCCGCCTCGATTCTTTGCAGCAGTTCATTCCTGTTTAAGTCGTCTGCCGATTCAATAACACGCACATTAAAACGAAGTTGGTTATCTTCGATCGAGACGAATGGATTCAGAACCGTATCTTTAAGTGCTTCCGGTATACGGCTATAAAGCAGCGCCCAAAGCAATCCATCAATAGGTTCATTAGCGTTTAGTTTTTCTGCTAACTGAATGACTGCACCGAAGGAAAGTACTTTCCCAGTTTGGTGATCCGCATCAAGATATTCATGAATGGCTTTAACTTGATCCATCTTCGGCGCAGTGAACCAGTATGCATCATCAGAATTGTCAACGAAATCATCATCAAAATCGCCAAACCCATTGTCAAAATCTCCAAAACCATCGTCAAAAATTTCTTCTTCAGGTAAATCTACAACCACGTCAAAAGAAAGCGTGCCTCCTAATTTTTCATCCAACAACACCATGCCTTGGTATATCTCGGTGTTCTCACGGAAATAGTCGATGAAACTGTTTTCAACGCGCAGGCGTGTTAATCCTATAATGCTTAAAACTAGAATTAATCCGTAAATAATTAAGACATTGCCCTTTAGTTTGTCCGTCAGCGTAGCAAGAGCAGCAGTCAGATTAAGCCTCAAATTAGGCGAGACTTGAGTGGTATCTGCTTGCAGCGTACTCATTACTGCTGGAAATAACGTGAAGGCAACTATCAAGGCAGTAGCTACTCCCATCATCATCATCCAACCAAAAGTAATAATTGGAAGAATGCCACTCACGGTAAGAGAACCAAAAGCAACTGCTGTAGTTAATGCCGTGTATAAGCACGGGCGGAACATGCTGTGCACCGCATGACGCAGTAACTTGTCATGATTACTGTAGTGACGAGTTGCTCGCAATTGTCGATAACGCACCATTAAGTGCACTGTTAAGGAAATTGTTATTATCAGGAGTAGTGAAATAAAATTTGACGAAACCACTGTTACCCGCCAATCCATTAGCCCAAGAACACCCACCATAATCGTGCCTGCTACGGCACAACAGGCTAAAGGCATTACTACCCACCTTACTTTTCTGAATATGAGCCCAAGAGCAACGACTATCAAAAGCACCACCGCACTGCTAAATGTGCGCAAATCTCCTTGCACAAAGGTAACCAAATCATCAGCTATCATCGGGGCGCCACCGAGATAGATTTGTGCGCCATCGCGGTGGTTTTCTAACACTGCTCTTATGTTGCTAATCATTTCATGCTGGCGATCAGCTGCCACTACGCTGTACTCCGCGTACTCTGCTTCTACTTCGATTAGTTCTTGCGCTTGTTCAGGAGTTATTTCTCTACTGTCTTGTATAGTGCGAAGTTCTGTTCGCCGTTGTAATAGTCTACGAGACACTTCATCGATTTCGAAACCAACTAGTAACCCAGCTGTGTTGCCATCAGGACTCAAGAGTGCATTTGAAAAAACTGGGCTCTCCATGATCTCCTGGCGAGCTAGTTCCAAGTCTTGCTCTTCATCCATTATAGTTAAGTAGTCTTCAGAAATTCCGGTAAGTGGTGTGTCACCAAATACAGGGACATTGAGAATCGAATCGACACCAAATACACGATCGATTTCTAAGAGATCATCTCGCAGCGCTTCAATACGCCTTAAGGTTTCTCGATCGAATAAATCTTCATCTGGTGTATAGGCAACTATGACGGAATCACCTAGACCATAACGATTGTTAACTTCTCGTGAAAACTCCAAATCAGGATCGTTCTCTAATAACAACGAATCAGCCGATGCATCCAAGCGGAAGTTTTGTGCATGCCAGGCGAAAAACGCGACTAGCAAAAGTAATACTGAAATAACTAGGGCTGGTTTGCCAAAAACGACATCACTATAAAGTTTCACTACAGGAGACGGCATATCTACAAATTATATTTTGCAAAGGGATTACAGAAAAACCACTATATCCAATTAGAGGACACTTTACGATTACCAGTTCAGTGCTTTAGATAGCCAGATGGAAAAATATGAAAAAAGAAAATCAGTCCGCACTGATTTTCTTTAACGATTATCCACTACGAATACTAATTGACGGCAGCGTCAATTTCTAATCGGCGAGCTCCGCCCATTATGCCGGGGAAAGCATAGTTTCCTTCGTGACAAGCGTATTCGTATATTGCCTCACCAACCGGTTTGCGGTTCATCGCCACTTCGCCAGTCCAGGGTCGCGAGAAAGTCAGCGGATCCTCAATAGTGAAGGCATACTTTATTTTGTCTTTGCTAAGTAAATCGAATCTTTCTGTAATAATTATCTGATCTGATGATCCGCGGAATGATTGTTGTGGATGGAAATTTCTAGTTAGCACAATTAGTGTATCTCCATCCCAATAACCGATAGAGTCGCCCATCCATTTCTCTAAATCTTTAGAGTTGTGTTCCTGATTCAAGGGAATGATGCGTGCATCATGCACCATTTCTACGAGGATCATTACATAATCAGGAGTCTGAACAATCTGATAATTGTTGTTGTACAAGATCGGCAGCATTGGTGGTCCAGAGCCGGAACCAAAAGTTAAAAGACAGCGCTCTGCTAAAGGTCTTACTTCGTGTCCGTGATAATCTCCAACACCAGGTCGCGCGCGCCACTGTGAACGCAAATCATTTCTAGGATTTTCACCGCCTATGTAAGGAATCTGTCCATCAGGGGGGTCGATGATTATTGAAGTGCGATATTCTCCATTGATCTCTATAGTCTGCGTTCGTGGATCCCACCAGAAACTGTTGTAACCAAAGTTTGAGTTACCGTCAGTTGGTGGTGCACGATCTCCATCTATCGGTTCCCCCAATTCATTGTAACGATCACTCCAGACTTGCATTTGCTCCCGCGCTTCCTCCTCGGTTAAGAACCCCTTAGTGCCAAAAAATTCTGGCCTTACCAATGGTGTTTGAGAAGCATTTGACCAGATCCCCTGCATATCCGGTTGCCCGTCGGGAGTGCGCGGCATGTCCCAATCTTGCCCAAAGGTATTCGTAGAAATGAGAACTATTGCAAGGAAGGCGGTGGCTTTTTTCATAATATTTCTCCGATATCTTTTGAAAAACGGAGTCTCTTTGCGACCCATCTAGCTTACTCCTGTTGTACCCGGGTCTCAATAACTCTGCCCAGAGTGCGGTGTTGCTGAATTCTCCCGTCATAGCTTCAGTTTCCAGATTCTAGAACTTCGCCGATGTATTCTTAACCTACTGTATTTATTGGATTTGTAGAGATTGTTAATTTAGGGATTAACACATGATTTTGCTGCAATTTTCTGTAACAGAGGCGATCTATTCCTATCAGTGACTCTAGTTAAATTGATACTATTTGAAAACACTGAGAGTCTGTGCTGATTTATCGCATTGATTCTGCGCTTGATCTAAATCAAGATACGCAGAATTTGAGAGGATACACTGATATCCGTTAAACTAATGCTATTGATTTTTATGTGCTTTTGCTCAGGACAAGGAGATTTTGAAGCACGCTCAAAGAAAAGCATCAAAGGAAGCGAATAATGAAATTGCTGAGTAGGTTTTTTATTTCAAGCGCCTTAGCTATTTCCGCAATAGCTGTCGTTGCAAATGACGATTGGCTGCGATCAATGCCAGAATTTGAACTCACCGATCACTTAGGTGAAATCCACACCATGGAAAGCTACAGCGATTACGATCTTGCTGTTTTCTATGTTCAGGGTGTGGGCTGCCCTATCGCTCGTATCGCTCTTCCCAATTATCGTGAAGTGCGTGATGAATACAACAGCAAAAATATTGCATTTACCATGTTTAACTCGAACATCCAGGACAACCTCCCGCGCATAGCAAAAGAAGCAGACGAATTCGGAATCGATTTTCCGATTATTAAAGATGAAGGTCAGCAGCTAGCCAAAGCTCTTGGTGTTGAAAGAACTGCTGAAGTTTTTGTAGTAGATACTGAAACATTGGACGTGCTGTACCGCGGTCCAATTAACGATCAGCTTGGCTACGAAACTCAGCGCAACAATGCCAGCGAGTGGTACTTAAAAGATGCTCTTAATACTATTTTGGCCGGAGGGATCGTAAACATGGATGATGTTCCCGATTCTAAAGGCTGCTTAGTTGCGATTTTTTAAGATCTAAGCAATGCTTTTTCAAAAAAAGAGGATGCAATGCATCCTCTTTTTTTTGCTTTCAATAATTGGCGCGTTATTCTTGGTGGAAACTTAATAGTCAAACCGGATAATAAATGAAGAGAATTCTACAAAACTCCTGCATCTCTCTTTTAGCAGCATCTTTAGTCGTTAGTTGTCGGGTGCGAATTCAAACCGGCTCAGAATTCGAATTTATAATACCCAGCGCTCAAGTAGAGACGAGGGAGGCACCAAGCCGAACAGAAATAGTGGCACCAACCCAAGTCGTTATGCTTGGTACTGGCACTCCAATTCCTGATGCGTTTCGAGCGGGTAGCAGCATTGCAGTAGTCCACAAAGGTGAAAGCTATCTATTCGATGTGGGATCGGGAGCTATTCGTCAAGCAACTATTGCCCGTTATAAACATGACATTCCTTCCCTCTATCCCTCACAAATTTGTTGCGTATTTCTTTCACACCTCCATATCGATCACACCATGGATTTATCAGAGCTTGCTCACACACTTTGGTGGCGACGACAAGTCGGTCTTCGAGCCTGGGGACCAATTGGAATTGATAGAATAGTGAATGGTCTTGACGAAATAATCGCCGCAGATGCGGAATTTCGTATAAACGGCATTCAACCTGTTGCCAATCCAGAAGGTTTCCGAATCGAGCATCAGACCATTGAACCTGGCATATTATTGCAACAGGGTGATTTAAGCATTGAAGCGTTCATCGTTAACCACGGCGACATCGATCCGGCTTATGGTTTTAAAGTAACAACGGACGATCTCTCGCTTGTGATTAGTGGTGACACCACCTACAGTGAAGTAATCGCCGAAAAAGCACAGGGGGTTGATTTACTATTTCACGAAGTGATTAGTCGACAGGGATTAGAACAAAACTCGCCAGGTTTTCAGCGCTATCACAATAGTGTGCACACTACTTCGGATGAACTTGCTCGACTTGCAACAATTGCTCAACCAAAAAAGTTAGTGCTCTATCACGGTTTGTTCTATGGTACCGAAGAGTCAACAGTGCTTAATGAAATCCAGGCGCTGTACGATGGTGAAGTAGTGCTTGCAAACGACTTAGATGTCTTTACCGCAAATTAACTAGTTTCCATCACTTTAAAATTGCCTCTGTCCTGTACCCCTTGCTCTGAGCTGTCTATCATAGAAACAGCCCACATCGTAATAAAGGCAAGAGTGACGGAGTAGAGAGCTGGATAGGCTTGGGGGAATATCGGTTGATCGTTACCAAAGACAGCTACCCACACTGCCGGCCCCAATACCATTAATACGACGGCCGTCACTAATCCAACTATCCCACCCGCAACTGCGCCTTTAGTAGTTAATCCCTTCCAATACATGCTGAGGATTAACAAAGGGAAATTGGTTGATGCGCCAATAGCGAGCGTTAAGCTCACCAGATAGGCGATATTCTGACCCTCAAAGGCGATACCTAAGATTGCGACAATTATGCCGAGTCCAACGGCGGCGTATTTCGATAAACGTATCTGCTGCTTTTGATCAATCTCGCCTGTTTTAATCACGTTAGAATAAAGATCGTGAGTAAGTGCAGTTACTGAAGCTAGCATTAATCCAGCAACGACTGCCAAAATAGTAGCGAATGCTACAGCAGCGATAATACTCAAGAAAATCTCGCCACCTACAGCGTCGGCAAGGTGCACCGAGACCATGTTGTCGCCGCCAATGACACTACCGCCTGCATCTAAATACACACTGTTACCTTTTACTAAGGCAACTGCTCCGACACCAATTACAAAGAAGATGAGCAGGTTTACATAGCTAATCGCACCTAGAGCTACTCCAGCAGAAACTCTTGCTGCTGCTTTGTCTTTTACTGTGAAGAAACGCATAAGTAGATGTGGTGATCCTGCCAAACCTAGACAAAGCCCAACACCTAATGACACTGCAGATAGAGTTGAAAGACCCAGGCCCCCACCTCGAGTTAACAAACCGTCGGTGCCATGATTTGCATGCGCGGCGTTATACATTTCTGAAAAACTGAAATTAAATGTGGCGAGGGTTAACAAAGCTAATACAGAAACACCTGCAAGCAGCAGGATTGCTTTGATGATCTGAACCCAGGTCGTGGCGAACATACCACCGATGGCGACGTAAATAACCATTAGTGCAGTTACAATAACTACCGCCCACGAATAAGATATACCAAACAACACTTCGATTAAGGCTCCAGCGCCAACAATCTGAGCCATGAGATACATTAAGGAGAAACTCAGTGTAGTAGTGGCTGCAAGTATTCGTATCGGTTTTTCTTTTAAACGGCTGCAGATTATGTCGGTAAAACTGTACTTACCTAATGCCTTTAGTTTATCGGTCATTAGGTAAATGATTATGGAAAAGGCACCAAGCGGTGCTCCAAGGTAGATTACTGCATCATAGCCAGCACCAAATATAATTGCAGTAATTCCCAGCAAGGTCGCGGCAGACATAAAGTCACCGGCAATAGCAAAACCATTAGACACCCCACCAATCTTGCCATCGGCGACAAAAAAATCTGCTGCACTAGAAGTGCGTCTTTGCGCAACAAAAGTTAGCGCAACTGTTCCAACAATAATGACGAAGAATAGAAATATACCCATTACCGATGCTCTCCTTGCGTCTGTTTCAAATAGAGAAAGGCGAGCACAGGAGTAAGAATATGCAACAAGAGAAAGATTAGCATGCCTATATTCATTGGCCCGAAAATATCGGTCGCCATGAATTCAGGAAAAAGTGGAACTCCAAAAACAAGGAGTAAGAAGAGGAATAGAATAATTGCTGTGTAAATCCATTGTCGCTGCATAATTAAACTCTAAATAAGTGGGTTGCCCTGGGGACGATTATGAAAATCGTATTTGTCTCGTTCTTCTTTTATCAGAGCGCTGTAAAGTTTGCGGAAATGCAGCAGAGCTTCATCGCCTTGCATACCTTTTGGCTTAAACTCAGCTTCGTATTTCAACATCTTTTGTTGCGCTTCGATTATTTCCTTATCTTCCAGAAACCCTTCTAAAAGGCTTGCCTGCAGAGATTTAGAGATAGAAGGATCATCAGTCCTGTAGTTGTGCAAATAGTTCCAGAAAAAGTGCGTAGTAGTTTTTGTTTCTGGAGTCATAAACTGACAATTACGGTATTGCTTTACTCCCTCATAGTCACCGCAGTCTGGGTCCCATCCCAACGGAGCCATGATGGTCGACATGAAAAAAACACCTGGTACTAACATCTGAACGCTGTTGCATCGATCTAGTTTGTCTGGGGCATCAGGATTAATCTTCGCGTGATATGGAGCAGGCGCGTCTCCTTTACTCCAACGAATAAGGTTAAATCCGTTTTCGAGTTTCTCCACTTCTGGATGAGTAACGAATGCGTAATCCTCCGAACCTCCTAATGTGTTGGTATGTACAAATGCGAGATGAGAAAAGTCAGCAAGGTTATCGACAATTAACATCCAGTTTGCATCGTAATGCAAATAGGCCTCTTTCTCGAAACCCCGCCAGGTACCGTCAGAAAGGGGCGCGTAGTCATGAATGTCTTCGGGATTAGCTAGCTCAGGATCTCCCATCCAGATCCACAACAAATTGCCTTTCTCCACGATAGGATAACTTTGCACACGATGATTTGTACCAATGAAATCCTGGCCAGGAATTTCAATTACTACTCCATCAACATCGTATTTCATGCCGTGATACATACAACGAATGCAGTCACCCTCTATTCTTCCTAGGCTTAGAGGAGCTCCGCGATGACAGCAACGATTGTCTAATGCAATTAGTTTTCCGCTTTCTCCCCGATAAATAACTATCGGCTGCTCCAAGTACACCCTGTCTAACTTAGCCCCATCTTCGATTTCATGCGCCCAAGCTGCAACGTACCAACAGTTGTAAAGAAAAGGATTTGACTGATCACTCATCGCCAATACCTTTATGCTGAAATATCAAAGCGAGCTACCGTGCATCCTACTGCAAAAATTGGGAGCTCTGCTGTATAAAATTGCAAATCGCCTTTTCCTTTTGCTGCTGCTGCAGCAGCAATTAAAGTTCTTATTTCGAATCCACCCTGTCCTGCCTGAGCATATACTTCTTCGTCTACATAGGACAGTAACTTATCTTTGTCTTGCTGCATTAATTTATCTAGGAAAGATCTATCCCATGCTTCATTAATTTTGCCGGAATCAGGAGTTGCTGGCCAATGGGATATTCCTCCAGTGCCGACAATGGCAATTTTTTCTGCTTGTTCGTCACAGGCTTTTCGCAACGCTTCGCCAAATTGCCAAACGCGAGACAAAGGCGTTAAGGGTGGCCCCTGGCAATTAATGTTGACTGGAATCACTGGCAAGTCGTAATCAGGTGTGAGGAAACTTAACGGCACCATAATGCCATGATCACATTGCCATTCTTCAGAATAGGCAACATCAACAGTTTGCATTACTGAATTCACTAATCGTGTGGCCAAATCAGGTGCACCAGGAATTTCTGTTTTAGCAATTTTTAGCCACTCACTGTCTTCAATCGGTCCTTTGTGTTTATCTCCAATGCCCATGCAATAAGCTGGCATATTGTCCATGAAGAAATTTGCAAAGTGCTCTGCTGCAATAACGATCAACGCTTCTGCACCGGTAGCATCAATTTCCAGACTTTGCTTTTCAAGGCTGGCATAAAAAGCATCACGAACTGCTTCGTTATCAACCAGATGTGCACGTCCAGTAATACCCGGCGCGTGGCTAAGAATACCTGCATAGACAAGGCTCATTAGCTACATTCCCCCTTCTTCTGAGCTGGGAGCGTGAGCGAATTGCTTACCTCCTCCTGTCATTGCATAAGTACCAGCACGCACTGGACCGTGTTTATCAACACCATCACGCATAGCCTGCAGATAATCGAACCAGTCAATCTGTAAATAAGCAGCGTAGTGCATGAGGATTTGACCATTTACTCCCAGTACATAGAGCAAACCTATGTCACCAGACTCTAA
>DFQD01000201.1:10752-15840 GCA_002377605.1 Gammaproteobacteria bacterium UBA3498
GCATGCTGCATCTGTGCATCACGATTTAAGTTATAGAGGAATTTTTGAACCTGATAGAGACTCATTAGTTAACTCTTGGCAAGTTGTGGTATTGCGTGATCATTGGTAGCAATACAAACATTTTTCGTTTCCATATAGAAATCGAAACTGTAATCGCCACCATCACGTCCAATACCGCTAGCTTTCATTCCACCAAACGGCGAGGGCAAGTGACGATTATTTTCGGAGTTAACCCAGATCATACCCACGTCTAAATCTCGCCCCAATCGAATGCAACGCCCGGAATCACCAGTCCATATATAACCTGCCAGGCCATAACGCACACCGTTAGCGATCTCAATCGCTTCTGCCTCGTCCTCGAATTCAATCGCGGTGAGAACCGGACCGAAAATTTCTTCCTGCGCTATACGCATCGAGTTACTTGCATTCGTAAAAAGTGTTGGCTCTACGTAGCATCCTTTTCCGTCCACATCACTCTTGTTGCCGCCGATGGCAATCGTCGCACCATCGTCTTTTGCAATATCAAAATAAGAAGCAACTTTTTCGCGGTGCTTTTCATGGATAAGAGGGCCAACTTCCGTAGAAGGATTCAATGGATGACCAACATTTAGTGCAGCTACTCGCGTCTTAACTTTTTCAACAAATTCTTCAGCAATAGATTTTTGAATAAGCAAACGACTGGAAGATGTACAGCGTTCACCATTGAGGCTGTAAATCATAAACACAACTGCATCTAAGGCACGATCCAAATCTGCGTCATCGAAAACGATAACAGGATTCTTACCGCCAAGTTCGAAATGGACACGCTTTAGAGTATCAGCTCCCTGTTTCATGATTTCGCTGCCAGTTTGCGATTCACCCACAAATGCGATGGCTTTAATGGCTTTGTGCTCTGTTAATGCTTTGCCTGCAATTTCGCCAACACCATGTACTGTGTTGACAACCCCTGCCGGTAACCCTGCCTCATGCATGATCTTCACTAACAAGGCTGCAGTACAAGGTGACCATTCCGCTGGTTTATGCACTACTGTACAACCCGCTGCCAATGCTGGTGCGATCTTCCAGGTTGATAGCATGAATGGCGTGTTCCAGGGAGTGATTATACCAACCGGACCGATTGGCTGGCGCAAGCTATAGTTTATGTGCTTCTGCGCTGGCAAAGAAAGACCATCACGAGCATTTGGCGCCATATCAGCAAAGAAACGATAGTTTTCGGCACCGCGAATTGCGGCTTTACTCATAAATCGCAGGGGTTGGCCAGTGTCCCAACTCTCCACCAGGGCAATGGCTTCCGCATTGGTAACGATTGCATCGGCAATAGCATGAAGCAACTCTCTTCTTTGCTTTCCAGGCATCGCAGCCCAATCATCGAAAGCTTCTGCTGCGGCGTTGCAAGCAGTGTCAATATCTTCCGCAGTACCTGCTGCAACTTCTCCAATATAAGAATCGTCAATAGGAGAATTGTTGCTAAAGGTTTCACCGGTACTTGAAGCTACCCATTGGCTATTAATGAAATGTCGAATAGGTTGCTGTGAAAACTCTGCAAGCAGTGGTGATAGTTTTTCTAAGTTTTCATTGAGTTGTTCCTGGCTCACGAAGAACTTCCTCTTTCCCTCATAAACTCAGGCACTTTGTTTCGATTCCAGCGCATGTCTGCTTCTATTTCTTGTATTTCATAGGAAAGTGCAAGTGGAGCATTACCTAATTGTTCATCGACATAGTCACAAAGACAGTCCATGAGTTCCTGGCCCATTTGCTTGCGTACTTCCATTGAACGTCCTTCCGCTATTCTCAGGTATACGGCGATAAATCCAAAGTCCCCAGATTCATCGGCGACCATTGTGTGTGAAGCTGTATACACACGGGTTCGAATGCCACCAAGGGCAAGTGCTTCCTGTTTGGCGGCACATTGGTGTAAGGCCTGAACCAGACCTTCCATATCGAGCATTTTCTCAATATTGGGAGAGACCTCCACAATTTGATGAGGCATAGAGAATAAACCTAAAAGGGTGGAATTGATTTTTTATATTACTTAATATATTAAATAAATCAACATATCTCCTATTGGCCGAAGAGTGTTAAGACTCCTGACAGAGCGCTATGAAATTTCTTAGTTTTAAACATGACGGGCAAGACTTCTTCGGCGGCATAACCGAGAGTGGAAACCAGCCTGCCATTGTCAACCTGAGTAAGCGTGCTTCGGATTTATCAGACTTAAGAGATGTCATTCGAAATGATCGGCTAAACGAATTGGCAGAGCTAGTACGAAGTAGTGATGCCGACCTTTCCTTTGATGACATTGAGCTGGCTCCTACCATCCCAAACCCTGAGAAGATTATTTGCATAGGAGTTAACTATGCAAATCGTAATGCAGAATATAAAGACGGTAGTGAACTTCCTAAATATCCCAGTGTGTTCATGCGCAACCGGGAGTCTCTGGTGGGACATAAACAAGATATTTTGAATCCCCCGGAATCAGATCAATTGGATTACGAGGGCGAAATTGTCTTGGTCATAGGGAAAGATGGAAGGCGAATTCCTGAAACTGAGGCTCATGATTACATCGCAGGTATGACCATCATGAATGAAGGTTCGGTGCGAGATTACTTAAGACATGCAAAGTTTAATGTGACCCAGGGGAAAAACTTTGAGAAATCCGGTTCACTTGGCCCCTGGATGGTAACGCCTGATGAGTTAGATCCAATGGGCCAACTGCAAGTTATTACTCGTGTAAACGGTGAAGAACGCCAAAACGACGTTACTGACAACTTGATGTTCCCTTTTCGTTTTCTTATTTCCTATTTGTCTACGTTTTATCGATTAAAGCCCGGAGACATTATCGCTACCGGAACACCCAATGGTGCAGGCGCTCGCTTTGATCCTCCAAAGTATTTGAGAGAGGGAGATGTTGTGGAAGTGGAAGTTCCAGGAATTGGCATCCTGAACAATTCAATCATAGACGAAGTGGTCTAGTTTTCGATTCTTAACAATGGAAAAACTAAGAAACATTAATCGGAGTCTCCCGATGCAGCTTTTACATGCAAGAGAATCAGCAATGTCATTGTTTCGACCAATGCTCAGATCATTCGGTATGACCGATCAACAATGGCGCGTAATTCGAGTTCTTGCAGCCAAAAAAAACATCGAGGCGTTTGAGCTCTCCAAACAGAGTATGATTCTTCCACCTAGCCTTACTCGTATATTAAGGAACCTGGAAGAAGATGGTTTGATAAAACGAGCGATTTATAAACAAGATCAACGCAAAGTACTAATTAATCTCACCGCCAAAGGCAGGAAAAAATATCGACAAATCGTTCCTGAATCAGAAAGGATTTATCGATCAATCGAAAAAACCATAGGTAAAAAAGAATTGGATGAGTTGCTAAAACGACTCTTTTACCTCAATCAAAGTTTAGAGAATGAATAGCGAAATAAAAGGGTCTATCCCTCCGGTGATTACTCCATTTAAAAATGGGGAAATCGATCTGGACACCTACAGGAGACTCATCAAGTTTCATGTGGCTGAAGGCTCACATGGCATATTGGTGAATGGCACTTCTGCGGAACCTTCGACGCTTACTACAGAAGAAAGAAACACGCTGGTTGATGTGGCCATTGCAACCGCTGAAAAATCAGTACCGATTGTGGCGGCAACTGGCTCGCAATCCCTATTCGAAACCAAAGTACTTACTGATCATGCTGTTAGCGCTGGCGCCGACGCGCTATTAATCGTCACTCCCTATTATATCCGCCCTCCACAAAGAGGAATTATCGACTATTACCTAGAGGTAACCATAGATGTAGATATCCCCTGGATGATTTATCACATTCCAGGGCGTGCCGCCGTATCTATTACCATCGACACTATCAAAGAGCTAAAAGATAGATCGCCAAACTTTGTCGGCATGAAACATGCGGTAAACGATCTCGGTTTTGTATCCGAGTGCCTGGCAGAGTTTCCGAATTTTAAGGTCTTTGTAGGATTGGAAGAACTCAGTTTTCCGGAACTGGCAATCGGTGCAGTTGGTCTTATGAATGCAGTAGGAAACTTGCGTCCGAAAATTCTTGCAGATATGTGCCAGGCAGTGTGGGATAACGATCTGGAAAAAGGCAAAAAACTTCATCACCAATTATTCGAACTAAATCAGTCAGTTTTCTATGATACTAACCCCATCCCAATTAAATACATGATGAAACGGATGGGCTTGCTACCGAATAACGAGCATCGCTTGCCAATGTCACCAGCGACTCCTGAATTAGAGAAAAGACTAGAAGAGGTTCTAGTCCGAGCGAAGTTAATTTAGTAGGTCTTCTGCCAGCGCAAGTGAACGCAGCAAACTAGGAACAGGCTCACTAGGCTGAGCCAAGTACTCCAGTGAACATGCCAAATCTTCCGGCATTTGCGTTTCTCGCAAAGCAGCGAACAGCTCTTCCGTATCTAATACGCCTTCTCCCAATCCAATAACCTCACTGTCATTACTGCGGCTTGATACATCCTTTAAATGAATGCCAAATACTTTTTGTCCAAGATAACGAATCGCTGCAGCGGGATCTTCGTAACTACGCAAAACATTACCAATATCAATACATGCTCCGACTTTATTACCCCTGTCCTCGACTGCCTCATAAACTTGCTCCATTGAATCATACAAACGTCCTGGCGCGTTGTTATGGATCGCAAGACGAATATCATAGAGTTCTGCAAGTTCTTCTAGATGATCCAGTGCGTCATATTCGGGAATAACTGTGAGATTTTTCAGTTCCAATTCTCGCGCCATTTGAAACAGTCTTGTGTTTTTTTCAGGCTCAATTGACATTGGAACAAATCCGTAAGCAGTTGCTTTCACGCCGGCAGTTTGGAGTTGGGCATGTAATCTTCGAACTTCACCGAGAGTGGCAAGCTCATGTTCTGGATCACCGTGCAATCTAATTTGAGAAGATGTAAGTTCAATTTCGTTGAGACCGAGTTCCTCAACAATTATGCGTAGTGTCTCTTCAATATCGAACTCACGAAAAGAGGCACCATGGATTCCCATAGGAAGTCCACCGTACTTTAGAGAATTCGCGGCAAATATTGGCGAAGAAAGA
>DFQD01000141.1 GCA_002377605.1 Gammaproteobacteria bacterium UBA3498
GCTAAGGTAGCAATTGCAGGCAGTTTACCACCTCAGAACGGCAGCTATCGTCCTGACAGGGTTTTAGATGAAGCTGTAATACGACCTTTGTATGATGAGCAGGTAGAGATTCTCAATTCCTATGTCGATCTTTTTGTTTGTGAAACCATGTCTACAATTGATGAAGCACGCACTGCTTGTATAGCTGCTTTACAATCATCGCGACCGGTTATTGTTGGATTGACTTTGCATGATGAGCAAAAGTCCTGCCTTAGAAGCGGTGAACCCTTAGCAGATGCGATTGCAATTCTTGAAAAACTGGATATCACAGGCATTGTTGCGAATTGCTGTCTACCAGAGAGAATTTCCGATGCAATGCCGGATTTGGTTAAAGCCGATGTTCGTTTTAAAGGAGGTTATGCCAATGCTTTTACTCAAGTTCCTTCAGGCTGGCTACTGGATGGTGATAAAGAAACCGATGGGCGCCTGAGTCTCCGGGAGGATTTGTCACCAGCGCACTACAGTGAATTCGTACATGATTGGATAGATAGCGGTGCTAATTTCGTTGGGGGCTGCTGTGGCACTACGGCTGAACATACGGCGGCTATAAATAATCTCTTGAATACCGGTAACTTCTGATTTTAAGGCCATTCATCGATATCAAAAATTTCATTTTTGCTTAGCATTGAAAAATGCGTTCCAAAACCCAATTAAATAGATAGTAGATATGGTCTGAACGCCACCGATGGTGGATACAGATAAGAAGAGTTTTGGGCAAATCATGCGAATTGACAAATTAACCAGCAAATTACAATCGGCTCTGGCTGACGCTCAATCTATGGCGTTAGGCAAGGAACATAATTTGGTAGGTTCGATGCATCTAATGTTGGCTCTGATTGATCAGAAGGGCGGATCTGTTCGCCCGCTTTTGTCGCAAACCGGATTTAATGTTGCTGAATTGCGCGAGCAGCTAACTAAAGCCATTGACGATCTCCCTCGAATACCAGATAACGAAGGCGAAATTTCTCTGTCTCCCGATTTGGCCTTAATTTTGAATGGAGCGGACAAGCTTGCTCAACAAAAAGGTGATTCATTTATCTCCAGTGAAACTATTTTGTTGGTTGCAATGAATGACAAAGGCTCTGTCGGTAAAATATTGAGTGGATTTGGAGTTTCTCCACAGGCTTTGGAGAACGCGATTGTAAATCTTCGAGGCGGTGAGAATGCGACTGACGCCAACGCCGAAGATTCTTGGCAAGCATTACAAAAATTTTGTATTGATTTAACTGAACGGGCTGAAAACGGTGAGTTGGATCCTGTGATTGGGCGCGATGCAGAAATCCGTAGGGCTGTTCAAGTTCTACAACGACGCACTAAAAATAATCCAGTTTTAATTGGTGAGCCTGGTGTGGGTAAAACTGCAATCATAGAGGGGTTAGCCCAGCGCATCGTAAACGATGAGGTGCCAGAAGGATTGAGCGGGAAAAAAATTCTCGCACTGGATATGGGAGCCTTAATCGCTGGTGCAAAATTTCGTGGTGAATTCGAAGAAAGATTAAAAGCAGTGTTAAATGAGCTTTCCAAACAGGAAGGTTCCATTATCTTATTTATTGATGAGCTTCATACCATGGTCGGCGCTGGAAAAGCCGAAGGCGCAATGGATGCAGGCAATATGTTAAAACCAGCACTGGCCCGGGGTGAACTTCACTGCGTTGGTGCTACTACTCTGGATGAATACCGGCAATACATTGAAAAAGATGCAGCCTTAGAAAGGCGTTTTCAAAAAGTGTTAGTTGAGGAACCGAACGAAGAGGACACTATTGCTATTTTACGCGGGTTAAAAGAACGCTACGAAGTGCATCATGGAGTGGATATTTCTGATTCCGCTATTATTGCTTCAGTGCGGTTGTCGCAACGCTATATTAGTGATCGGCAACTTCCTGATAAAGCAATCGACCTGGTAGACGAGGCTGCCAGCATGATTCGCATGGAGATTGATTCTAAACCGGAAGAAATGGACAAACTTGAGCGCCGCTTGATTCAATTAAAAATTGAACGAGAAGCACTTAAAAGAGAAGACGATGCTGCTGCGAAAAAACGTCGCGGTAAACTTGAAGAGGAAATTACCGAGGTTGAAAAAGAATTTGCCGACTTAGAAGAAATCTGGAAGGCAGAAAAAGCATCCTTGCAGGGAACTCTTACCATTAAGAGTTCACTGGAAAAAGCCCGCTTGGATATGGAAGCTGCTCGCAGGGCCGGTGACCTTGAGCGTATGTCAGAAATTCAGTATGGAGTTATTCCAGCATTGGAACAGAAGCTGGAAGCTGCAACGGAAGCGGAAGCTGCTGAAAAACAGCTATTACGTAACCGGGTTAGAGAAGAAGAGATAGCTGATATTGTTTCCCGCGCAACTGGTATTCCTGTAAGTAAGATGCTCCAAAGTGATAAGCAGCGTTTGTTAGAAATGGAAGATGCATTACATCGTCGTGTAATTGGGCAAGAAGCGGCTATCGTTGCTGTGGCTAATGCAGTCCGGCGTTCGCGCTCTGGATTATCTGATCCGAATCGACCAAACGGATCTTTCTTATTTCTCGGTCCAACCGGTGTTGGTAAAACTGAGCTTTGCAAAACACTAGCTGAATTCCTTTTTGATACCGAAGGTGCCATGGTGCGAATCGATATGTCTGAATTTATGGAACAGCATTCGGTAGCAAGGTTAATCGGAGCGCCTCCAGGTTATGTGGGTTATGAGGAAGGGGGCTATCTCACAGAAATAGTTCGCAGACGACCTTATTCAGTATTGCTATTGGACGAAGTAGAAAAAGCTCATCCGGATGTTTTTAATATTTTGTTACAGGTAATGGATGATGGCCGCTTAACTGATGGTCACGGCCGCACCGTAGACTTTAGTAATACTGTCATTGTGATGACTTCAAACTTGGGTTCGGATCGCATTCAGGATTTTATGATGAAAGGAGTAGCAGAAGAAAAATCTTATGAGCGTGTCAGGGAGATGGTTCTAGATACAGTTGTAAAACATTTTTCGCCAGAATTCGTAAACCGTATCGATGAATCTGTAGTGTTCCATCCTTTAGATCAGGAGCAGATTCGTGACATTGCAGAAATTCAAATTATGTATTTAAATCAACGCCTGGCTGACAGTGAACTTAGTATTCAGCTGAGCAAGGAAGTATTGAATCACATTGCCGAGATTGCGTATGACCCTTTGTATGGAGCAAGACCACTCAAGCGGGCCATCCAGAAATGGATTGAGAATCCATTGGCGCAGGAAGTCCTTAAAGGAGAGTATGTTCCTGGGGATCGAATCGCTGTGGAGCTTAATTCTGCGAATAAACTGATATTTGGTAAGGTGGTTCTAGATGAGGTTCAGGCAGTGGCCTGACCCTCAGGTATTGCCCAAAGCTTCCATAAACGCTTGACTTTCCTCAAATAACTGGGAAAATCCGTCTGCTTGAATGCAGGGGGATTTGGATTACCCCATATTTTCCTGAAGCAGTTTGAATTCGCCGCAACCTGGCTTTCCTGCAGACTGCTGTCTGGGTGACCGACAACATCCATCTAAGGCTTCTATCACGTTATCGCGTAAGGGGCCGACATGAAGCAATGCCAGACCGTTTGTATACGGGGTGGGATGCGGATGTCGAAACTAATTAACTATGTATTGGAATTACAGCAGGCTGTCGTGGTCTATGTTGTTGTTGGTTGTTTTGATTCCAACCAAACTGAATTGAAAGGGATGTGAAAGGAAAGAGAGGCAAGAAAAGTGGACCAACTATCTGGTGGTGAGATGCTTATTCGTGCATTGCACGATGAAGGTGTCGAAATCATATTTGGCTATCCTGGTGGAGCTGTTCTTCATATCTACGATGCGATTTTTCATCAGGATAAAGTAGAGCATATTCTTGTGCGCCATGAACAGGCTGCAACCCATGCGGCCGATGGTTATGCGCGATCAAGCGGCAAGCCAGGCGTGGTGCTAGTTACTTCTGGTCCCGGTGCAACTAATGCGGTTACAGGTATCGCTACTGCCTATATGGATTCGATTCCGATGATCGTTATCTCTGGGCAAGTCGATAGCAGAATGATAGGTACCGATGGCTTCCAAGAAACTGACATGGTTGGCATTTCCCGTCCAGTAGTAAAGCACAGCTTTATGGTGCGGAAAGCGCAAGATATTCCGCTTATTGTTAGAAAGGCATTTCATATTGCTACAACTGGGAGACCTGGCCCGGTAGTAATCGATATTCCTAAAGATGCAACTGACCCAAAAGTTAAACAACCGTATGAATATCCTGAAGATATAAAACTTCGATCTTATACCGTTCCGGCAAAAGGGCATTCCGGTCAAATCAAGAAAGCTGTTGATGCGTTGCTTACTGCCAAGAGGCCTATGATTTATACCGGTGGCGGAGTTATTCAAGGGAATGCTTCTGAACAATTATCAGAACTTACTCGTAAACTCGGTTTCCCTATTACTAACACGCTTATGGGGCTTGGAGCATACCCTGCGTCGGACAAACAATTCCTTGGCATGCTTGGCATGCATGGAACCTACGAAGCGAACATGGCCATGCATTATTGCGATGTTTTATTAGGCATAGGTGCCCGCTTCGATGACCGAGTGACGAATTCAGATACATCAAAGTTTTGTCCTGATGCAACTATCTTGCATGTAGATATTGATCCTGCTTCTATTTCTAAAACAGTAACTGCAGATGTGCCAATCGTTGGATCAGTGGCGCCTGTTTTAGAAGAGATGATTGATCTAATCGATAAGTCTGATAAGAAAGTTGATAAAAAGGCGTTAGAAGTCTGGTGGAGTCAAATCGATCAGTGGCGTGAAAAAGATTGCTTAAAGGTCACGCCATCGGCTGAAAGCATTATCATGCCGCAGGACGTTGTAAAGGCGGCTTTTGAGATCACCAAAGGAGAGGCGTACGTTTCGTCTGATGTTGGCCAGCATCAAATGTTTGCCGCGCAGTACTACGGTTTCGATAAACCTCGACGTTGGATAAATTCGGGAGGACTAGGAACTATGGGTTTTGGCTTTCCGGCTGCTATGGGTGTGCAATTTGCTTATCCCGGCGCAATTTCAGTCTGTATTACTGGCGAAGGATCTTTCCTGATGAACCAACAAGAATTTGCCACCTGTATGCAGTATCAGTTACCAATTAAGATTATTTGCCTGAATAATCAGGCTCTCGGCATGGTTAAACAGTGGCAAGATATGCAATACGGTGGTCGGCATTCTCACAGTACTTACGCTGAATCGTTGCCTGATTTCTCAAAACTTGCCGAAGCATATGGTCACGTTGGCATAAAGATTGAGAAAGCAGATGAGCTCTATCCAAAGTTAGAAGAAGCCTTTGCATTTAAAGACAAGCTAGTGTTTGTCGATGTCTTAGTGGATCCGAACGAACATGTTTATCCTATGGCAATTAAGGGCGGTGCTATGAAAGACATGGTTCTTAGCAAGTCAGAGAGGACCTGAGATGAGACACATAATTTCAGTATTAATGGAAAACGAGCCAGGTGCTCTCTCTCGAGTTGTTGGGCTTTTCTCTCAGAGGAACTACAATATCGATTCTTTAACGGTAGCACCGACGGAAGATCAATCTTTGTCTCGCCTCACTCTAACAACGAGTGGAGATGATGCACGTATTGAGCAGATCACCAAGCATCTAAACAAAATCGTTGACGTCGTGAAGCTAGTCGATTTAACCGAGGGTGCGCACATTGAGCGCGAGTTAATGCTTATAAAAGTCAAAGCAGTTGGTGCTCAGCGGGCTGAAATAAAGCGCAGTGTTGATATATTTCGCGGTTCAGTCGTGGATTTAACTGCAAATGTTTTCACTATTCAGCTCACTGGGACCGGTGATAAACTCGATTCATTTATCGCAGCTCTTGGGGATAATGTGGTGCTGGAAGTTGCAAGAACCGGGGTTTCTGGAATTTCTCGTGGCGAGAAAACTTTAGCGCTCTGATTCCTTGGAAAAAGTTCATCTTGACTTTTCTAAACCGACCGCAATTCAATAATGCAGAAGGGTGGCTGTTCTGCTGAATTGGCGAGTCGTATAGGTTTCTCTAACGCCGCATATCTCTGTCCTCACTCAGAGCATTGCTCTCGCTATTTAAATTACGCTAGATTGCCTTTTTCATTGAAGTCATATGCTTTCTTAATTTTTTTCCGACAACTTCGATCGGGTGTGCGCGAAGTTTATCGTTAACGGCGATTAATTCAGAGTTGTCCACGCCTGAGTTTAATAATTCCAACCCTTTGCCTATTACATCCGTATCGATCTTTTTCATGAACTCG
>DFQD01000146.1 GCA_002377605.1 Gammaproteobacteria bacterium UBA3498
ATCAACAAAAATTCCGATCAAATTGAAGAAGCTTGAAGCAACTAATCGACACGGGCCATCCTTACAATACGATCGATTGATCTAATCATTTGGTCGAATGTTAATGGATTCGTCTTTGTTCCATTTTGGATCCTTTATGTTCAGATCAGTTACAAGATCTTCAAGTTCTGCTGGGTTGATAATATTTTTCTCCAACCATTCAATAAAGGGCTTCCCTCTTGTTAGTTTCAAAAAGTTCCAAGCTTGCAGTCCCGTGGGTGATCTAAAGATTCCCGTCCTTAAAACATGGATTCTAAAATCAAGATAGAAATTTACATTCAGGAGGGTAAAGAAAAAAGGGTAATCGCTAAGCGATCACCCTTTTTAAATTTATTGGTGGAGCCATGCGGGATCGAACCGCAGACCTTCTGGATGCAAACCAGACGCTCTCCCAGCTGAGCTATGGCCCCAGCGTGAAAAGCCAGAGGCTTTTCATACAACCCTCGTTAAGAGAAACTTAATAAGGGTTAGATCTAGTGAGAAAATCCAAAGGATTCCCATACAACCAAACCTTCCAAAGCGGGCGTATTATACGCTCATACGGTTGTCAGGCAAGGTATTTGAGAAACCCAGGAAAGCACAGAGCTAGTTTCAAGCTGTAGCACTCTTCTTATTACCCAAATTTCGCAGAATGCGATATCCAAGCAAGACAAAAGTGATGAAACCGTAGAGTACTGCCTCAGTCACATCGGTTCGCAATATCCACAATAAATGAATCACTCCGAGTATGGCGGCGATATAAACCAGGCGATGCAGGCGTTTCCAATTCTTGCCCATTTTCCGAACCATCGTCTTCGGCGAAGTAATGCCAAGTACAACCAGTATAAGAAAGGCTGTAAAGCCGACAGTAATATATGGCCGATCAACAATCTCTTCTGCAATAGCAAACCAACGAAATCCTAAAATTAAATTCATCCACACCAACAAGTGAACTGTTGCATAGAACAGTGCAAACAACCCCAACATGCGACGATGACGAATAAACCCAGATTGACCGGTTAGTTGCCGTAGTGGCGTTAAAGCTAATGTGATTAGCAAAAACCTCAGAGTCCACTCTCCTGTTTCGATAGATAGCTCTTGCGCCGGATCCGGACCGAGATTATCTGTTAATGCTCGAACTAATAGGAGTGCGAAGGGAACTAGAGCCAGCAGAAAAACCGCTGGCTTTACAAATTTACGCATAAAACTTAATTAAGTTGAGGTGATATTTCCTAGTAATATCGGGCCAGGTCCATACCGTCATACATATGAGCAACATGCTCCCCGTAACCGTTAAACAAGCGTGTTTCAATTACTCGACGGCTAAACAAAGTTTGCGGCAATCGTCGCTCCATATCCTGACGCCATCGAGGATGATGCACTTGAGGATTAACATTAGCATAGAAGCCATACTCATTGGGCTGCAAGTCTTCCCAGGTTGTATTCGGTTGCGTTTCACGAAAATTAATTTTCACGATGGACTTAATACTCTTAAAGCCGTACTTCCAAGGCACTATTAAACGCCAAGGCGCACCGTTCTGCACGGGCAAATAGGAGCCGTATAAACCAACTGCCATAAACGTTAATGGATTAGTTGCTTCGTCAATTCGTAAACCCTCACGGTAAGGCCAACGTACAATGGCAAAACGCGAATTTATTCCAGGCATTGTTTCAGCATCAACGATTGTTTCGAATTCTACAAACTTTGCATTGGACGTAGGTTCGAATCGCTTTATAAGGTCGGCTAAAGGAAATCCAATCCACGGAATTACCATAGACCAAGCCTCTACGCACCGCAGTCTATAAATACGCTCTTCTATGTCGTGCGGCTTAATAATATCTTCTATATGATAAATTCCAGGTTTTCCAACTTCACCTGTAATTTCAACTGACCAAGGATCAGTTTTGAATTCGCCAGAACGGGTAGCTGGATCAGACTTGTCCATGCCGAATTCATAAAAATTATTATAGATAGTGACATCTTCATAAGGCGTGAGCGTTTCACCAGTAAAATAGGGCTCACTATCAGGAGCTGGCTGAATGTTTTGGAATTTTTCGGCCCACCATGGTGCTGGTGGAGATCTCCGCATTGCTGCGGGTGCGCTCGCTTTTAGAGCGTCTCCGTTCTGAGCATTGGCAATTGAAGGAAATGAACCTGCTGCTGCGCCGAGTAATGCTTTACCGCCATCGAACATAAATTCACGTCGCTTCTTGTAAATACTTTCAGGTGTGATTTCTGAGGGTTTAATGTCTGATGGTCTCTTAATTAACATGGTATTTCCCTGCTGTTTGGTTTTCCTATCTCTATAACAGATAAGACAGGTTTGAATTAATTGTCTTCCCTTGTCCTCTATCGCTTTAATCGACTTATGCAATCGATTTTTTCTACATTTTAAAATAACTGGGGCTATCCAGCCGCCCCAGACTCATCTTATTCTTTCTGATCTGCCCTTTCCTCTTTCTTGGCGTTCTTAAAACGGGTTCTGTATAGCCAATTCGTAGGACCAGATGCGGCATAGATTACGCACGTCAATACAAGAACCTCATGAGGACTCTGGGCAATCAGCACTAATAATACAATGGTAAAGACAAATACCATATAAGGTACTGTGCCTTTGAAATTCAACTCTTTAAAGCTGAAATATTTGTAATTCGAGATCATTAGCAGACCGGTGAAAATAGTTAGAATAGCGCATAAATAAGCTACCAGAGGCGTAACTTCGATACCGTAACGAAAGCCAACCCAAGGCATACCAGCAACCAGACCAGCCGCCATAGGGCTCTGTAATCCCAGGAAGAAT
>DFQD01000092.1 GCA_002377605.1 Gammaproteobacteria bacterium UBA3498
TTGTTGTTAAGGGCCGCGTACCTTTGTGAATTATGCGCTCTAAACCTTTTGTAGTTTGATTTGATCCGAAGTTCATACTCTCTGTCCATTGGTGCGTTGTAGGCAGGAATCGAAAACGCAGCAGTGCGTTGAAACACAGTTAACTGAGCAGCATCTTCTGCAATTATTGGAATTGACTGGATTGCAGACGAACCGGTACCGATGATGCCAACTTTTTTATCGCTGAAATTTACGGGCTGTTGAGGCCATTGCCCCGTATGCAGCAATTCACCTTGAAAGTTATCTAATCCTTCAAAGTCCGGAATATTATGCTTGGAAAGGCATCCTGTTGCCATTATGCAAAACTGCGCACAAAATTTTTCACCTTGATCCGTAAGTCCGAACCAGAGATCTTCATCCTCATTGAAAATCAATTTAGTGATTTTAGTGTCGAACTGAATGTCTTTAATCAGATCAAAACGATCAGCAACATGGTTCGCGTAGGCAAGAATTTCGGGCTGAGGTGAATATCTTTCTGACCATATCCACTCTTGTTGAAGTTCTTCGGAAAACTGATAAGAGTATTCGAGGCTGTTTACATCGCAGCGCGCACCGGGATAACGATTCCAGTACCAGGTGCCACCGACGCCGCTACCAGCTTCGTATACGAATACTTTTAAACCCATTGAGCGAAGTTTATAAAGTGCATACATTCCGGCGAAGCCGGCGCCAACTACTACAACATCAAACCGCTGTCTTTGATTCATTAAACGACTACCAGAGCCGGAAGCCTTTCTAAAAACCAGAACATGGCAATAGCGCCTAAACCGTATGCAAGTCCACGTTGCATGCTGGGCACAAGCTTATCCATGTATCGATTACAGAAAGCATTTACAGCGAGTAGTGCACATATGAATGCAACTTGACCCCCTTCGACACCCAGATTAAAGAAGAGCAGGGCAAGAGGTATGTCAGCATCGCTCAGGCCCAGTTCTCCCAGCGCGCCAGCAAATCCAAATCCATGAAAAAGGCCAAACACAAATGCCACGATCCAGGGCTTGGAGTGCACCAGGGTTAGTTTGCCTTTCTGGCCCATAATGACTTCCCTAGCTAGAAAGACAATGGATAAAGCGATAAGCACTTCGATTGGAGCGTTAGGAACAGGGAAAATCCCAAGTACGGCAAATGCAAGAGTAATACTGTGGGCGATAGTAAAGGCTGTAATAGTTTTTATCAGTTTCCAGAAGCCTGTTAGTAACAACAGCAATCCCAGCACAAACAATAAGTGATCGATACCAAATAGGATATGTTCTGCACCGAGGATTAGGTATGTGACCGCAAGACCCAATATCGAGGCGGCACCTGCTTTTAATTGAGTTAATGGAACTTCTACGAAACTACCGTCACCTGGAAAGAAGCTTGAGACATCGTTGCCGTCACTCCATTGGGCGATAACAACAACGCCTTCAAAACCCCAAGGGAAAGTAATTGTGTCGTCGATGTTTAAGGCAGGGTGACACTGGAATCTATAGCTAAATCTTGTGGGCTCTAAACTCTCGCAACGTTCTGGTAGCACTCTTTCAATATTAAAAAGAGGTGGAACCTGTTGATCTACAATCGACATCTGGTATTGATTGTTTGCCTGTTCGTAAAGAAGTACGCGAGCAACACCAGTGACATCAACATCGTGAGCTTGGGATAATATTGGCCAGCTAAGTAAGAAAGCCAGCGTGAGCCAAATGCTGTTTTTAATGTTCGTCTTCGCCATCGGTTACAATGATTGTGTATTGATCCCAGAGTTCGTCCACTTCCGTCTGCAGCAATGCTTCTTCCTCTTCAGCGATCCAGTCGAGACGAACTCGATCAAGTATTTCCTCTAATGGAGGCAGTCTAGCCTCGCTTCGTTCAGTTACCATTAACCAATGTTGCCCGCGATTACTCGGAAATGGTCCAACCCAACTACCCAACTCAGAGCTAAAAACAGCTTCGCTAAATTCAGGGCTGAAAATGTTGGCTAAATCAATTCGGTTTACATTAGGTAGTGGGGCATTATTGCCTGGCGAAGCCGCAAGAATTATTTCTGCTTCAGATCTATTATCCAGCAAGATCTGAACATCCTCGGGCAGTTCGTCTCTTGAGTTCAAAACTAATTCGTCTAAAGAAACTAAAGGCAAGCTTGTGTAGCGCTCGACATTCGCCTGGTAATAAGATTCTAGTTCTGATTCGGTAGGCTGAATCACATCGCCGCTTAAAACATGCCGCATTTTTTGGGCTAGCATGTCGTGTATGCGGGCATCGTTATCCAATCCCAGTGCTAAGGCCTCCTGTACTAGAATTTGTTCTTCCACATAAGTGGTTGCAACAAATTGACGCTGCTCTTCTGTTAGAGGTTGGCCTGCTGCCATCTCCTGCATAAAAATCCGAGCATCGATTTCACGTTGATCGAGTTCCAGGATGTTCTGATTATTCAATTGAGTTAGGCCGTATACAATAAAGATTGCAACTGCCATCGCGAAAAAATGGGCAGTTGGTTCCTTTAAAAGTCTGTCCATCAGAGATCCAGTTAGTTTTGTATCGCTCATTATTACGTACCGAAGGAAAGGAATGATAAGTTTGGAGATAGATCTACTGAGTTGCAAGACCCTTTATAGGTTAAGTCCTACAGACAAGGTCCCAACTGTACATACCGAAGGCGCATCTGTATAATCCGGTTTTTGCGGATAGTGGTAATCTTATGTTACGTATTGCTGAAGAGGCTCTAACATTCGATGATGTTCTGCTTCTGCCTGCTCACTCCGCCGTTCTTCCTAAATCTGTCAGCCTAGAATCCAATTTAACGCAAGGAATTGGATTGAATATACCATTGGTATCTTCGGCTATGGATACCGTTACTGAATCGCGCTTGGCAATAGCAATGGCGCAGGAAGGAGGTCTTGGTGTAATCCACAAGAGCATGAGCATAGAAAAACAGGCTCGCGAAGTTCGCCTCGTAAAAAAATATGAAAGTGGTGTTGTAAGAGACCCTTTCACCATCCCTGTCGATGCAACCATTCGAGATCTTGTTGCATTAATGAAAGAAAATGATATCTCTGGAATGCCTGTGATGGATAGTTCCGGCCTGGCAGGCATTGTCACGAGTCGAGATGTTAGGTTTGAAGCAAATCTTGATGCGACAGTCGACACCATCATGACATCAAAAGATAAATTGGTGACCGTTGGTGAAGACTTTGAGCTCGGAGAAGTAAAAGAATTGCTTCATCGCCACCGTATTGAAAAGATCCTCGTAGTAAACGGAGGTTTTGAGCTTAAAGGTCTTATTACTTTAAAAGACATTAGAAAGTCAGAGGATTTTCCAAATGCTGCTAAAGATGAACTCGGGCGATTACGCTCTGCTGCGGCAGTAGGTACAGGTGCGGATACCGCAGATAGAGTAGATGAAATCATAGAAGCGGGAGTTGATGTAGTTGTAGTCGATACTGCTCACGGTCATTCTCAAGGTGTAATCGATCAAGTTAAAGCGATTAAAAACAAGTATCCTCTTATCTCTGTTGTGGGAGGTAATATTGCAACTGCAGACGCGGCGAAAGATTTGGTCGCTGCGGGCGCTGATGCAGTAAAAGTTGGAATCGGTCCTGGTTCAATTTGCACTACACGAATTGTTACCGGTGTTGGTGTTCCGCAAATAACAGCAGTTGCGAATGTAGTAGATGCCGTAAAGGATACAGATGTCTGCGTCATTTCAGACGGGGGAGTTCGCTATTCCGGAGATATTGCAAAGGTGATTGCAGCTGGAGCACATGTCGTAATGATTGGCAGCTTGTTGGCAGGTTCAGAGGAAGCTCCTGGTGAAGTAGAGCTTTATCAAGGACGTAGCTACAAAGCTTATAGAGGTATGGGTTCATTAGCAGCCATGTCACATTCCCAAGGATCCAGTGATCGATATTTTCAAGATACGGAGATAGGGGCGGAGAAACTCGTTCCTGAAGGTATTGAAGGAAGAGTGCCTTACAAAGGGCCAATGTCTGCTATTGTTCATCAGTTAATGGGTGGATTACGTTCTTCTATGGGCTATACGGGATGTGGAAACATTAGTGAGATGCGGACTAAGACGCAGTTTGTGAAGATAACGTCCTCAGGAATATCGGAATCACACGTCCACGATGTAAGTATTACTAAGGAGGCCCCCAATTATAGGGTCTCTTAAAACAAGGGTTCTACTCTCGTACAAAACTTCTCTAAAAGCTTTGTACGAGAGGAGAGTAATCTTTAATGAGTTGAATTCGAATTCCTTCGATAGCTAATTTACTTTTAATCTTTTCGGAATTTCGTTTTTAGATGCCAGCAGCAAACATTCACTCCCAGAAAATTTTAATTCTGGATTTCGGCTCTCAATACACTCAATTAATTGCCCGGCGTGTTCGTGAGGCAGGAGTCTATTGTGAAATTTGGGATTATGAAGTTGCAGAAGAATACCTTAAGGAATTTGATCCTCAAGGAATGATTTTTTCTGGTGGGCCTGAGTCTGCTAATACCGATATCTCGCCTCGACCAAGCCCTCATGTCTATAACTATGGAGTACCGATTCTTGGTATTTGTTACGGCATGCAAATTATGGCAGAAGAGTTTGGCGGTAAAGTTGAAGCTTCCTCTAAATCAGAATTTGGTTTTGCTCAGGTTAATGTTACTGAGAAAAACAAACTTTTGGATGGTATTGAGGATCGCTTCATAGAAGACGGCAGAGCGCAACTCGATGTTTGGATGAGTCATGGCGATAAAGTCACTGAAGTACCTAATGGTTTTCGCGTTATTACCAAAACTGATAGCGCGCCAATAGCAGCGATGTGTGATGAGTCGCGGAATTTTTACGGCATTCAATTTCATCCT
>DFQD01000104.1 GCA_002377605.1 Gammaproteobacteria bacterium UBA3498
GCAAACCCGTTTCGTAACTCAGAAAGCATTCAACCAGGGATTAAATCCCATCGTGGTCATAAATAAAGTAGATCGCGATGGCGCTCGACCTCACTGGGTATTAGACGAAGTTTTCGATCTTTTTGACAAATTGGGTGCAAACGATATTCAGCTGGATTTTCCAGTGTTATATGCATCTGCAACTGAAGGAAGGGCAGGCCTAGAAGCTGAGAACTTGGCGACTGACATGTTGCCGCTGTTTCATACAATAATTAAGAAAGTTCCAGCACCTGAGGTTGTCATAGATGCGCCACTGCAAATGCAAATTAGTGCACTGGATTACAGTAGCTATGTTGGTGTCATCGGTATTGGGCGTATTACTCGCGGTACTGTGATGCCAAACCAACAAGTTGTCGTCGTCGATCGTGAAGGAAACGAGCGCAAAGGAAAGTTGCTGCAGGTCAAAAGTCATTTAGGGCTGGAGCGAATAGATGTGGAGGAGGCAACCGCCGGAGAAATAGTCTGCATAACCGGAATAGATGATTTAAAAATTTCCGACACTATCTGCGATCCTGAAAGTGTGGAAGCAATGCCTGTACTGACTGTTGATAAACCAACAATAAGCATGACCTTTCAAGTAAATGATTCCCCTTTTGCTGGCCGGGAAGGAAAATTTCTCACCACACGACATCTGAAAGAGAGATTAGAACGAGAATTACTGCACAATGTTGCGCTAACAGTAGAACAAGGGAGTGAGCCGGATAAATATACTGTTTCCGGTAGAGGCGAGTTGCATCTCGCTGTATTGATCGAAAACATGCGAAGAGAAGGTTATGAACTCGCCGTTTCTAAGCCGGAAGTAATAGTTCAGATTAAAGATGGTAAAAAGCTTGAGCCCTATGAAGCGCTAGTTGTAGATTGTGAAGAACAACATCAAGGTGCAGTGATTGAAGAGTTGGGCGAGAGAAGAGCAGAACTAATAAATCTTCTTCCTGATGGGAAGGGCCGTGTGCGCTTATCCTACTTAATATCGACAAGAGGACTAATTGGATTTAGATCGCAGTTTTTATCGATTACTTCAGGATCGGGAATCATGACTCATGTATTCGAGCATTATGAAGAATACAAAGAAATAGAATTGGCAACTCGGAAGAATGGAGTATTGGTTTCTATGGTTAAAGGAAAAACTTTGGCCTATTCCCTATTTAATCTGCAAGATAGGGGTCGCTTGTTTATTGAGCCAAATACTGAAGTCTATGAAGGAATGATTGTTGGGCTGCATAGTCGAGACAATGATTTAGTTGTTAATCCCACGAAAGCGAAACAACTTACAAATATTCGAGCAGCTGGAAGTGATGAGAATATTTTATTAACTCCGCCTATCTCTCACAGTTTGGAACAAGCAATGGAATTTATAGCCGAAGATGAGCTCGTTGAAGTGACGCCAGCGCATGTGAGACTGAGAAAGAAATACTTAACTGAAAATGAACGTAAAAGAATGAGTAAAGGAGCTGCTGCCAGAGGTTAGACTTTTCTAATTTCTGAATCTTTACTAGCGCAGGTCTTTGAGCTGACCTACTATTGGAGGCGTTTCAGCCATTAAATTGTGAAGCTTCTATATAGAAGCAATATGCAGAAAGCATCATGCTAGTTCTATTCCCAGAAATAAAACCTTATAAGCGACACCAAATTAAGGTGTCGGGCATCCACGAGTTGTATCTGGATGAATCCGGCAACCCAAGCGGGATTCCAGTACTATTTGTGCACGGGGGACCCGGTGGAGCTTGCGATGCTAGCTCTCGACGGTTTTACGATCCCCAAGTATTTCGGATCATCACCTTCGATCAGAGAGGTTGTGGTAGGTCGACTCCCCATGGTTCTTTAGATGAAAACACAACTGATCATTTAATAAGTGATATCGAGAAAATTCGCGAACATCTGGAAATTGATCAGTGGATTCTGTTCGGTGGTTCTTGGGGCTCTACTTTGAGTTTGCTTTATGCTCAGGCCCATCCTAAGTGTGTATCAGCTCTAATATTGCGTGGCATTTTTCTTTGCAGGCAATGTGATCTGGATTGGGTATATAAGGATGGTACGAACAGAGTTTTTCCTGACTATTGGGAAGATTTTGTAAAACCGATTGCTGAAAATGAGCGGAATGATTTGGTTCAAGCTTATTATGAGCGGCTTACTGGCGAAGATGAGCTTGCGCGAATGGCTGCGGCAAAAGCTTGGTCTGCTTGGGAAGGTAATTGTGCAACACTACGGCCCAGCGCTGAATTCGTGGCCAGGCTTACAAAGCCTCACAATGCGCTTGCACTTTCCCGAATTGAGACCCATTACTTCGTAAACAAAGGATTCATTGAAGAGAATCAGATTCTTAAAAATATAAGTGTAATTCGCGATATTCCTGGACGCATTATCCATGGGCGCTACGATGTATTATGTCCGCTTAATAACGCCTTAGCACTAAATCATCAATGGGTGAACTCAGACTTACACATTGTTAGGGATGCTGGTCATGCAGCTTCTGAGCCGGGTAATGTCGATGCGCTAATTCGAGCGACACAAGATATTGCGAAAGAATTGCAGACTGCCGGCTGAACAATTCGCTGATGATCTCACTAATTCAAAGAGTTAATTACGCAAAGGTTGTAATTGAGGATCAACTTTATTCAGAAATTAATAAAGGTGTTCTTGCTTTAATTGGTATCGAAAAAGAAGATACCAATGCTACCGCCGAGAAACTTCTAGAACGAATTCTTTCCTATAGAATTTTTGCTGACTATGAAGACAAGATGAATTTGAGTGTTAAAGATATTGAAGGCGGAGTAATGCTAGTCTCGCAATTCACCTTAGCCGCAGCAACTGGCAAAGGACTAAGACCGAGTTTTTCTTCAGCAATGCCACCAGATGAGGCCAAAAAAATCTTCAAGCATCTTGTCGACTTTGCAAAAACTAATTACGCTAAAATTGGCACAGGGCAATTTGGTAATGAGATGAAGATTAGTTTGGAGAACGATGGACCGGTGACTTTTTGGCTCAAGGTCTAGCTAATCTTTTACTAACTTGCTGCGGTTTCTTCTTCGGCTTGCCTTTTAAGCATTATCCTTCCCGCTATAATTCCTAACTCGAATAATGCCCACATTGGGAGGGCAAGCATTGATTGTGTAAAGGGATCGGGAGGTGTCAACAACATAGCTATAACAAAACAACTGACGACTACGTAGGGCCGCTTGCCGGATAGAGAATCTGGTTCTGCCAAGCCAGCCCAAATGCAAAGAAACACGGCAATTGGTATTTCAAAGGCGATGCCAAAGGCCAAGAAAATAGTTAAGGCGAAACTAAGAGTGCTATTGATATCTGGCGCAACCTGAACTCCTTCTGGAGCCACTGAGATAAAAAAGGCAAATACGATTCCAAATAAAATATAGCGAGCAAAAGCTATTCCCGCATAAAAAAGAGCAACACTGGAAATGAACAAAGGAATCGCCAGTGCTTTCTCATTCTTATAAAGACCTGGTGCAATAAACGACCAAAGCTGGTACAAGATATAGGGTGCTGCTAGCAAGAAGGCCACATAAAACGTTAGCTTGAAAGGAGCGAAGAAGGGGGATGTTGGATCGATTGCTATCATCGATGAGCCTTCTGGCAACGCTTGAATCAGGGGAAGCGCTACATAATTGTAGATATCATTTGCCCAGTAAAACAAAGCGAGAAAGAATACGACGATGGCAATTACACATTTCAAAATGCGATCGCGCAGCTCGATCAAATGATCGATAAGCGTTAATTCTTTTTCGTCTTCAGCTGATACCATCGTTTTGCTTTATTGTTTTCTTGTCAGTAGGTTCGCTGTTGACTACTTTAGGATTGCCATTAGGATGGTAAATTTCTTTTGCTACTTCTTCTACTTGATCAGAAACCTCCTGAAGCTCTTCTTGGATTGATTTTTCTTCCTGGTCGCAGTTTTGATCATCTGTTGCGTTAGACGCGCCGGGATCGAAGTTATCCGTATTTACGATTTTGTTTACTGAGGTTTCAGTTTCTTTAGCAACCGATTCAACTTTTGCTTTAGCTTCATCGATTTGAGCTAAAACTGATTCATTATGCAATTGCCGTCGAATTTCGTCGGTATTTAGTTCTCTTTCTATTTCTGCTTTCACTTTATAAAAGGAACGTCGAAATCGACCGACCCAAAGGCCGACAGTTTTCACAGCCATAGGGAGTCTCTCAGGCCCAATTACGACCAGAGCGACAATTAAGATTAAGAGAATTTCGGTTGAATGAATGTTAAACATCGACTGAAGTCGTGCAGATGACTACAGTTTGCACTGGAGATTAAGAAGCTTCCTTGGTTTCAACTTTCTCCGCAGTTGCTTCGATAGTTTCACCAGCCGATTCTTCGGATTCTTCAGATTCTGCTTCAGCCTGATCATCTTTCATTGCAGTTTTAAATCCTTTTAAGGCGCCACCGAGATCAGAACCTAAGTTGCGCAACTTTTTAGTTCCGAAAAGCATTACTACGATCAATAAAATAATCAGTAGTTGCCAAATGCCAATTCCACCTACACCCATGATAAACCTCCAGTACCAACAGCAAACTTAATTGTTGGTTTCAATTTTACGTGATGCCTTCTCTTTAAGGCCAGATACATTGAACCTATTTTCCAATTCGTTTAAAACTTGTTCAGGTCCTAAATCTAAATGGCTCAACATAACCATTGTGTGAAACCAAAGGTCTGCAGTTTCTTGTACAACTGCTGCTTTGTTTTCTTCAGAATTGTTTTCGCATTCTTTTGCAGCTTCAATCGTCTCATTAGCTTCTTCGCTAACTTTTTCAAGAATCTTTTTCAGACCTTTCTCATGCAGACTGGCTACATAAGATGAGTCGCTAGACGCAGATTTTCGCTGTTCGAGAACAACTGCCAATTCCTCTAATACTTTGTTCATGTTAACACTCAACACCTATTGCAAACACCTGGAGTGTTTAAGAATTCCCATAAATTTCTGTCGGGTCTTTGAGGACGGGTTCACTAGCTTCCCATTCACCATTTTCTAGTTTCTGGAAAAAGCAGCTTTCGCGGCCTGTGTGACAAGCGATACCGCCAATTTGCTGAACTTTGAAGCACAATGTGTCATTGTCGCAGTCCATATACACATCCACAAGTTTTTGCATATTTCCTGACTCTTCGCCTTTGCGCCATAGTTTAGAGCGGGATCTCGACCAATAAACTGCCCTTCCTTCTTCAAGAGACGCTTGCAGAGACTCTCTGTTCACCCATGCTTGCATTAACAAGCGCCCAGACTCAACATCTTGGGCGACTACAGGAACTAAGCCATCTTCATTCCAGTTAACTTTATCTAAATAGGAAGACATAGGATAAGTATGCGCTCTCAACGTTTAAAACTCAAAAGATAGAGACCCAATGCTGTTAGTCCCAGCGTCACAATTGACGTATTTAAAACAAAACTTCCAATTGCCGGAATTAGCGTAGCTCCCGCAAGCACAAGTGAGATTATTCCAGCATTTTTTGCATGGCGTTTTGCAAGCCTATCTTTTTCAATCCTTAGTTTCTGCTGTGCACGAATAGATTCATTGATTGTATGCAGCTCACTTGACTGTTCAATGGCTTTTATCAACAGAAAAGGTACGTGCGGAAGCTGCTCGATATAGTTTGGAATGTTTTCTTGTATCTTTTCTAGCAAAGTAAGGGGGTTAAGCCTTTTAGTATTCCAATGTTCTAAATAAGGCAGCGCCGTTTTCCATAAATCCAATTCTGGATATAGTTGTCGCCCTAGTCCTTCTATATTGAGTAAAGTTTTTTGTAATAGTACTAAGGAAGGTTGTACTTCCATATTAAATCTTCCTGCAGTCTGAAATAATTGAACTAGGATTTGTCCAAAGGAAATATCTTTTAGAGGCTTTTCAAAAATTGGTTCGCAAACGGTGCGCATTGCCGACTCAAATTCATGCACCTTGGTATTTTCAGGGACCCAGCCACATTCCACATGCAGCTCCGCCACTCTCCGATAGTCTCGCTTAAAAATCGCAAGCAAGTTTTTGGCCAAATACGTCTGATCATCGTCGGTTAGAGAGCCAATAATGGCGCAATCAATAGCAATGTATTGAGGATTATCAGGATTTTCCCTTGAAACAAAAATATTCCCAGGATGCATATCAGCATGAAAAAAATTATGCTCAAAAACTTGAGTGAAGAAAATATCTACGCCTGTCTCAGCCAACTTTTTAAAATCAACTTTTGATTCATTAAGTTGACTGATATCTGTAACAGGTATGCCATGAATTCGTTCCATTACCAAAACATTTTTTCGTGTGTAATCCCAATACACTTTGGGAACGTAAAGAACTGGGCTGTTTTCGAAGTTGTTTCTTAGTTGGGATGTATTTGCGGCCTCTGCTTGCAAATTTAGCTCGTCGTAAATAACCTTTTCATAATCGTTTACAACTTCTATTGGACGCAGTCTTTTTCCTATTGTTGAATTATTCTCAATTAAATCTGCTAGCCACTTTAGTAGATGAATATCATCTCTAATTGTTTTCTCAATACCTGGTCGAATAACCTTTACAACAACATCTTCGCCACCTAATAATTTGGCTTTGTGAACTTGTGCGACTGATGCAGAAGCAAAGGGCTCAGAATCTAATTTTGTAAATACATTTTTCGTTTTTAAACCTAAAGCTTCTTCGACTATTGACTCAACAGGAGGTGAGGTAAATGGAGGAACGTTATCTTGTAGAGATTGTAGCTCATCAGCAAGTTCTTTATCTAAGAAGTCCCTTCTGGTTGAAAGCAATTGACCAAACTTTATGTAGATTGGGCCAAGTTCTTCCATCGCTAATCTTAAGCGCCGACTCTTTGAGTTATTAATTGAGCTGGAAGGTGCTCCAATTCGATAGGGAGTTAAGAACAAACGAATCCACCATGCACCTGGATGCTGCACTAGAAACTCATCGAGGCGATATTTGCCGACGACCCGAAGAATTTTTAATAATCGAGGTAGATGAGGCACTTCATGGGCTCTGCTGATTAGCGGGGGAGCAAAGATAGCACCAGAAAACCC
>DFQD01000074.1 GCA_002377605.1 Gammaproteobacteria bacterium UBA3498
GTTAAGTGAAAACGACTTTACTTCATGCCCGTGATTTTCAGCGATTCCCCATACTTGTTTATAAGTTGGATTTAAAGAAGCGATTTGGGCTCCGGGCTCTAGCAAAGCTTGCATTACAATTTGATTTGCTTCTGCAGCACCAATTGTCACTAATACGTTTTCAATTGAGGCATTATTGTAGAGCGATGCAATTAATACTCTCAGTTGAGGGATTCCGTTGACATGAGGATAGTTAATTTCAGTTTCTAACAGGTTCTCAATTAGCGATTCGTTTTCCCCAATCAGTTCCCTTAAGGTAACTGGATGGACGCCGCTCTCTGTTAAATTGAAATCAATTTTTTGTTCCCAAACAGACTGGCTGTATTCTAAATCAAAAGGCTTAAACTTCATGACTTCCCAATAACAACAGATTTTAATGCGAAGCTATTCTGCCAGAATCGAATAAAGATTGCCCCATTTGGAACCTTCATTCGTGCTTGTTAGACTGGCGCTTCATGATTGAACTCAAAAACATCCACAAGTCCTTCGACAATGGCATTACCCATGCCGTTGCTGACACTTCGTTTATAGTAGGAAAAGGTGAGCTATGGGGCCTTATAGGAGAATCGGGCAGCGGCAAAACCACTACTCTCAAAATGATAAATCGTCTGGAGGAGCCCTCATCTGGTGAAATTCGCGTTAATGGTCAAAATGTTCTGGAACAAAATCCAGAAGAACTAAGGCGCAACATCGGCTATGTATTTCAGGGCATTGGGCTGTTTCCCCATTACACAGTGGCTGAGAATGTAGCTGCAGTTCTCGACCTATTAGGCTGGGAAGAATCACAGATGAAAGATCGCTGCGCGGAAACTCTGACTATGGTAGGTCTACCAATCGAAGAGTACGGCGATCGATTTCCTTCCCAATTATCTGGCGGACAACAACAAAGGGTAGGAGTTGCCAGAGCGCTCGCTGCCAAACCAGAAGTTGTGCTAATGGATGAACCTTTTGGCGCCCTCGATCCAATCACGCGAGCTGAACTCCAGGAAGAGTTTAAACGTATTCAGCGTGAACTCAATCTTACGGTCATAATGGTTACTCATGACATGACGGAAGCACTGTTAATGGCTCATCGAATTGCGGTAATGAAAGACGGAGAAGTTTTACAGATTGGAACACCACAGCAACTTCTAAATAAACCAAAGCATGAGTATGTAAGAGAGTTAGTGGAGATGCCAAAGCGGCGAGCTGACAGACTGGAAAAATTAATTCGCTCCTCATGAATGACAATATTCGCGAACAATTGCTGCTATTACCTGAATACTTTCAGGGACATTTGCTATTAACGTTGATTGCTTTATCGATAGGTATCGTAATTAGTATTCCCTTAGGAGTATGGGCTGCCCAGTCCGCAGTTGTAAAAAGACCGTTACTTATTGTTGTAAGCATAATTCAAACTGTTCCTAGTTTAGCCATTCTTGCTTTGGTCGTAGCCTTACTGGGTGGGCAAATCGGATTGGTGCCAGCTATTGTTGCACTCGTGCTTTACTCAATGTTGCCAATTGTTCGGAATACTGTCACCGGATTGGAAACCGTGGCAGATGAAGTGATTGAGGCGGCAAGGGGTATTGGTATGAGTTCTACCCAGATTCTTACCAAAGTTCGTCTTCCATTGGCACTGCCGGTAATCATTGCCGGCATCAGAACCGCAGCTGTATGGGCGGTCGGGCTAGCAACTCTCTCCACTCTGGTAGGTGCAACGAGTTTTGGCAATTATATTTTTACTGGATTGCAAACCAGAAACCTGGTTTCAGTTATTGTAGGTTCAATTGGAGCCGCGGTCATGGCGGTTGTCTTAGACTCTCTGATAGGCGGAATCCAATGGCTAACAGAGAATGGCCATCGGCAAACATCAGAGAAAAAATTTACTCAAGTAAAATACACAGTGATTGGAGGAATAACACTTAGCCTGATATTTTCTGTCTACAGTTTACTACCAAAACCAGAATTAGATTTCATAGTAGGTGGTAAAACGTTTACAGAGCAATACATCATTTCTGGCTTACTGATCGCAGAATTGGAATCCAAAGGCTTTAATGTGGATCAGCGGTTGGGGATGGGAACCGAAGTGGTATACACAGCAACGGCAAATGGTGCTGTGGATGTTTATCTGGAGTACACCGGTACTATCTGGGCTAATGTATTAAACAATACGGAGAACCCTGGCAGAGAGGAGGTACTGGCTGGTGTAAATCGATATATCGAAGAAAGCACTGATATGGTAAACGTTGGAATTCTGGGTTTTCAGAATTTATATGCCTTTGCGATGCGAAAAGACCGAGCAGCAGAATTGGGAATCCGCAGTATCGAAGACTTAATAGCTGTTTCTGGTGATCTAATAGCTGGCGGGGATCTAGAGTTTTTTGGGAGGCCAGAATGGATAACATTGCGAGATACTTACAGTATAGACTTTGCAGAAAAACTTACATTTGATCCTGCTTTAATGTACACCGCTGTGTTTGAAGGACAGGTCGATCTCATTGCAGCTTACACAACTGACGGTCGCGTAGCAGCTTATGATCTACTTATTCTAGAAGATCCAAGAAATGCGGTACTCCCTTATGATGGGATCATACTCGCATCCGCATCTGCAGCGAGCAATCCAGTATTCATGGAAACTATGGAAACACTGATTAATCAAATATCTGACGATGAAATGCGACAAGCAAATAAAATCGTGGATGTTGATGGTGGATCAATTTCCGAGGCGGTTGCATATTTGCAATCGGTGATTCAACAGACTTACTAGATTGAAACGGGTACTCCTGCCGTGCTTAAAAAACTAGCTTTTGCAGTAAGTAGACTTGGAAAGTAATCTCAAAAGGAGCTTTTCGAATAATTGCACGAGAGGGGAAAAGAAAGCCGGCAGTAGAGCCGGCTTTAAGTCAAATTAAAATTATCCTATTGGTAAATTGCCGATCTGGCTGCGCCGTGAACCTGCACTGAATAGAGAATGTCACTATTCTGAATCATGCCAATAAACACAATGTCTTCTACTGGGTCAATCCAAAACCAGGAACCTGCAATTCCCCACCACCAGTGAGTGCCTCTTGGCGCGCCTTGAAATACATCGGGATTATCAACAATCGCGAAATCTACACCAAATACATTTCCTGGATAGAGTTGGCCAATTCCATCAATACTGTCTGGAAGATGATTAGTACGCATAATTTCCACTGCGTCTTCAGAAAGAATGCGAACTCCATTTAATTCACCTTTATTAAGATGCATCTGCGCAAACTTCATGTAATCAGAAGAAGTTGACGTTAGTCCACCGCCGCCGGAAAGGAATTTAGGAGGATTAAGAAATGCACCTGTGTCGGTTCTGTTTAGAGACCCATCTTGAGTTGGGAAATACTGCCGTGCAAGTCGATCAGCTTTGTCTGCTTTTACATAAAAGGCTGTGTCATCCATTTCTAGTGGTCCAAAAATTCTCTCTTGCAGAAACTCATCAAACTTTTGACCCGATAGTTTCTCAACCATATAACCCTGAACATCAACAGAAATGGAATAAACCCATTGTGTTCCCGGCTGATAAGCCAATGGGATATCTTTTAGCGCAGGAATTGAGTCTTCAAGGGTAGTTCCGTATAGATCCATAATTCCCGCTTCGGAGTATGCATTAGCAATTGGGCCTTGGGAAAGAGGGGGCGTATAGAGTAAGCCGCCTGTATGACTCATTAACTGTCGCACAGTCATAGGGCTTTTGGCTGCTTCTGTTTCCCAGCTTCCGTCATCAGCTTGGGAAACGAGAACTTCCATACCAGCAAGTTCCGGCAAATGCTTTTCTACGGGATCATCCAGTTCGAACTTACCTTCATCATAGAGCATCATCAAAGCGGTTCCAGTTACCGGTTTGGTCATAGAAAAGATACGAAAAATTGTATCGGTGCTCATTGGTACCTGATCTTCTACATTCTGGTAACCCAAAGCTTCGTGCATTAGCACTTCGCCATCCTGGGCGACCATTACCACCACACCAGATAACTTGTTCTCGTCGATTCTGCTTTGTAAATCCGCCTTAACTACCTCTAATCTCGACTGGTCAACATCGGCATTTGTGGCCATGCTGAACGCGGCTAGCATGGTGAGAAATAGAGCCTGAATGGATCGGCGAACTAATTGGATTTTTAACATTACTCATTCCCCCGAAAGGTACTTCTTCATTAAAGAAGCGATATTAGAGCATCAAACTGCCGCGAAAAGAAAGCCCGCTGAGCTAAGGCTTGCGGGCTTTTCGACTAATTGATTGCTTATTGTGGAAGTGGAAATTCGTTGAGAATATTGCGAATAGCTTCTTCGGTAATGGTTGAACTAACGATATTCATTCCACGATGAATGCCCGCAGCAATCTTCAACGGCGTGTGACCATATTCGTTTTCCTGCATCCAAATGGAAATCTCAGCGCCATTGTTATAGAGATACTGGACGACTTTGGGAAGGTGTTTATACGCTGCACCGTGCATAGCTGTGTTGCCAAGATCATCGACGGCGTTGATATCACCGCCCAGACTCAATGTATATTCAACTGCTTCCAATGCCTCCTCCTCGGTTCCTGGATCTTCACCGGGAGCACCTGTACCTAAGCCAGCAGCAACCATAAGCGGAGTGCTGTTGTCATCATTTGGTATATGAGGATCTGCACCTAGTTCAACTAACAAGCGCATGAGATCTGCATCTGCTGTTCTTGCTGCTAGTAGGAAGGCAGTGCCCCCACGCATATTTAAATCGCTAACGCCCACAGGAGGGCGCTGGGTGACGCGAACATCTAAATCTGCGCCGGCAGCCACCAATTTGCGAGTAAAATCCAGGCTACCAAGAATTCCTGAGCCTTGTGGTGCTGGATTATTGCTACCTGCCTGCCCTGCCTTTCTAATCCAAGTTATCTGGTGTAAAGGCCCCCATCCGAGAGGCGCCGCATTTGGATCGGCGCCGCGATCTAAAAGCAGTGCAGCAGTTTCGAAATGGGCACTACCGATTGCCATCAACAAGGGTGTCATTCCTGTTTGTGCGCCATCGGCTAGGCCGTTTTCAGTAACTACTGCTCTGCCTGCGGGAAGAGCTTCATTGATATCAGCTCCAAGATCTAATAAAGATTTAACGGTTTCAGTCTTGCCTTCTCTTGCTGCAAAAAGAAGTGGAGTAAATCCGCGAGTGGATCGAGCAGAGATGTCTGCGCCTTTTTCGATTAGTAACTCCACAACTTCCAAATTACCTTCGCCAGCTGCCCACATTAATGCGGATTGACCACGCCAGCTTTCGCGCTGATTCACATCAGCCCCGGCGTCGATAATCATTTCAACAGATTCAATTACTCCAGTTCGTGCGGCTGTCATTAAAGCAGTTTCATTTTCTGCCATCGCAGTATTAGGAAATGCGCCGGATTCCAGTAGCATGCTTACTAGTTCAGAATTGCCGTTGTTGGCAGCTAATGAAAGTGCTGCAACTTCGTATCGATTCTTGGCATTAACGTCTATGCCTGCCTCGATAAGTAAACGTGAGATTTCGACGTTGTCTCTGTGTATCGACCAATGCAACGCTCTTGATCCGTCCGCTGCTACCTCATTTACATCGATCCCTGAATCAAGAAGTATTCGAACGGTTACAATGTCCTGGTCTTTAACTGCTTGAATTAAGCGTAAATCATCCTGAGCATTAACCCAGGATGATGCGATTAGTATCGCAAAAAGAGCAGTTAGCTTTTTCAACATCAATTTCGCTCTAAGCGGAATGAAAGAGCTCATCCACACGACCAGTATTGTCAGCAAAGCTCTCCAGGTGAACGCCAACGCTATCCAGTAGAGTGAGATGCAAGTTTGCAAGTGGCATTTGCTCTTCATTGTATTGAATATGTCTTCCCCCATTGATGCCACTGTTAGCTCCACTTGCAACAACAATTGGTAGGTTCCGGTGATTATGAATATCAGGATTACCCATACCACTTCCCATTAGATAAGTAGAGTTATCTAGCAGCGTACCATTGCCTTCATCTACCGATTGCATTTTTTCAAGCATGTAGGCAAAGAGGGATACATGGTACTTATTAATTTTCGCAAGTTTTTCCAGTTGAATAGGGTCATTACCATGATGCGAAATTGGATGATGAGGTTCATCGACGCCGATCTGCGGATAAGTGCGTGTCGAGGCTTCTCTTGCCAGTTGGAAAGTCACTACGCGTGTAAGATCCGCTTGCAGTGCCAATGTCTGCAGATCTATCATAAGTTTTACATGCTCTTCCCAATCTTCAGGCACCGAAGTCGGACGAGTAAGTTCGGGAAGGTGAGCTTTGTCGCTTTGTGCTTGCGACATTTGAATACGACGCTCAACTTCTCTCACCGTATCGAGGTACTCATTCACTTTAACACGGTCCGAATTACCTAATTGTCTTTGATACTTGGATATATCCTCCATGACAGCATCCAATAAACTTGCATTAGTGGCTAATTCTGCCTGTCTCTGTTCTGGTGTTCCTCCATCGCCAAACAATCGCTCGAACAAAACTCGAGGATCCGATTCTGTTGGGAGCGGAGTAGTGGGCGATGACCAGGCTAAACTATTTTGATACACACAAGCATAGCCGTTATCGCAGTTACCAACCTGACTAATTATGTCAGTGCCGAGTTCCAACGAAGGAAAGGGCGTCTCATTGCCGATAAGTTTCGCGGCTATTTGGTCCACTGTAGTTGCCAGATAATAGTCGCTTCCTTCAGTTCGTTTTGCCTTTACACAGCTAAGAAACGCGCAGTTAGAGGATGCATGATTTCCCGTTGTATGAGCCTCTTCTATTTCCATGTTGGACAAAACCGAAATGTCCTTTAGAAACGGCGTTAATGGTTCCAGCGAAGGTGAGAAGCTAGTTAGCTTCCCGGTAGTTTTTGGAACCCAAGATTCTGGATCCGACCCCATTGGAATATAGAAGTAACCAATGCGGCGGGTGGGTTCGGCGGCACCACCAGATTGAGCCAGGGCGGGAACCATTGCATCTAATATTGGCAATGCAACGGCTGCACCTACTCCGCGAAGAAATGTTCTCCTTGGTAATGCTTTTTTGGAAATAATCATAGGGTGCTCCTCATTTGAAAGGGAGTGCTATTAACTAGTGCTA
>DFQD01000249.1 GCA_002377605.1 Gammaproteobacteria bacterium UBA3498
AAGAGCAGAAAGAAGAGCAAGTAGAGGATTCACCTACTACCATCACCCAATCTTCTACTAAGCAAATATCTCGCAAATTTACATTTGCGATCAGTTTACTATTGATTCTTGCCATGTGTATTTTCTGGCTAATCAGTAGTTTCAACACGCAAAACTTGTTAAGACAACAGGCAGATGATTTAGGGCAGAGTCTCGCTCGCCAAACTGCAGCACAGCTTACCGAGCTCATGTTAGCTAATGATTTAATTAGCTTGAATGTAGTACTGGGGAATTTAACTCGCGACTCTTCGATAGCCGAGGTTTCAGTCCTAAACGTAGATAATGAAATCATTGCCAGCGCTTCTGGAAATAAGATGCAAGTTGAAACACTTATACCTGTTCCATTTTCATTATCTATATCGCAAGTCGAGTATTCAGCTCCTATTGCTCTCGCCGATTCGATTGCCGGTTTTGTGCGCTTACGTTTAGACCTTAGCTATATCGAAGCCGGTACCTTAAATAACCTCATGCTTATAATTGGTGCGACTGCTCTACTGCTTATCGTCGCTTCTGCTGTTACTACTACGTACTATCAATACCTCGTGAGCTTCCCCACCAAGCTGTTATCGTTCTCCTTAAGCAATATTCGTAAAGGAGAAATTGAAACTTGTCCAGAACCAGCTACCAATGACGAGATAAGCACAGCTATCCGGCAATATAATGCCACGGCAGAATTCTTGGCACAGAATACATTTCTAAATAATTTCGGAAGAAAACGGCCTGAAGCTGATGAGCTGACTTCTAAGATTGATCCAGGAATACAGGACGCAACTCTATTGGATTTAAAAATGAGTAATTTCCACTACTTGGCGTCAACATTTAGTGAGCGCAAGATGGTAACATTACTTAACAGATATTATTTCTATGCTGGAAAAGTTAGTCAGCTTTATAACGGGTCCGTAAATTATTGCTCCGATGATGAAGTACTTATCAATTTTACTACTACAAAGTTTGCTGAAGAGCAGGCTTTCTATGCAATTTGTGCTGCGCAATTATTCTTACAACTAATTGGAGACATAAACGGTATTGGAGAGGAGTCAGTAAACGCTAAGTTCAAACTTGCAGTTCACAGCGGTAAAACTGTAAGTGGTCTTTACTCGCCGATTACTCAGGATACAGATAACCTTACTGGCAAGACCATTGATCTGACCCGAGAGATCTGTAACGCCTGCCCAAATAATTCATTACTAATTAGTGAGAATGCTTTCGAACACGCCGGTGCCCGTAACCGTATTGAAGCTAATGAGTATGGTGAAGTCGGTGATCATGAGCAGATCAGAACTTACATTAGCCTAGAACCAATGTTCGAGTACAAAGTATTACTTAAGAGACAAGCGACTCGATTAGTCACGGTATACAGCGACTAAACTATTCTTCTTCTACCGAATCTTTCTTCTTATTCTTCACAAGTACTTCTATGCGATCTACGTTTTGGAATCCACGCGGAAGTTTACTACCGCGGCGTCCACGCTCCCCCCGATAATGATCAAGATCGGAGGGTTTTAAGTTATGGTGTCGACGTCCAGCGTATACTGTGAGCGAATCTTCGGTAGACAAAACATTCATTGCAACTACAAATTCAATACGTTCTGCAACCCGAGCCGATGGTATGCCAATTATCTTATTACCTTTTCCTTTAGCGAGCCGTGGTAATTCACTAATAGGAAATATTAACATGCGCCCCTCATTTGTTACCGAAACGATCAAGTCGTTGTCATAGTCATTAACCTGTAATGCAGTTAGTACTTTGCTGCCTCTCGGACAACGAAGCACTGCTTTGCCCTTCTTGGTATTGCTGACCAGGTCGCTTATTTTTCCAACGAAACCATAACCTGCATCACTGGTCAACAGCACATCTTTTTCGTCTTCTCCGATTACAACACCTTCGAAGGTGGCACCAGAAGGTGGATTGACTCGACCGGATACTGGCTCTCCTTGTCCTCTCGCTGAAGGCAGAGTATGAGACGCCAATGAGTATGCCCTACCAGTGGAATCCATAAAGATTGCAAGCTGGTTGCTCTTTCCACGAGCCGCAATTTTAAAACCATCTCCGGATTTGTATTGCAGAGCGCTAGGGTCAACTTCATGGCCCTTCGCCGCCCGCATCCAGCCTCGTTTAGAAAGCACGATTGTTACTGGCTCCGTGGAAAGCAGCTCGGTTTCAGTAAAGGCTTTAGCGTCCTCTCGCTCAATAATAGGGGTGCGTCGAACATCACCGAATTCCAAGGCATCTTTTTTGATTTCATTCTTGATAAAGGTTTTTAGGCGAGCTGAAGATTTCAGCAGTTGCTCAAGAGTCTTACGCTCTGCATTTAACTCTTTCTTTTCGGCGTTAATCTTTATTTCTTCCAGCTTAGCTAACTGACGAAGTCTAAGATCTAAAATGGCATCCGCTTGCCGTTCAGATATTTTAAACTTCTTGGTTAGTGCCGGCTTAGGCTTATCTTCTTTACGAATAATCTTGATGACCTCATCGATATTCAGATACGCGACTAGCAAGCCATCAAGAATATGTAGACGATCGAGAATTTTATCTAAGCGGAATTGTAAACGACGCTTAACAGTTGTTGTTCGAAACTGCACCCACTCTTTTAACAGCGTTAAAATATTCTTAACTTGCGGCCTTTTATTAATACCTATCATGTTGAAGTTCACACGATAATTTTTCTCTAAGTCAGTAGTTGAAAATAGGTGCGACATAACTGCATTGGCGTCTACGCGATTAGAACGTGGCACTATAACTATGCGTGTTGGATTTTCGTGATCAGATTCATCCCGAATATCCAAAACCATGGGTAGTTTCCTTTTCTGCATCTGACTAGCGATTTGTTCCAATACCTTGGCGCCTGATACCTGATATGGCAAAGCAGTGATAATGATTTCACCGTTATCTTTTATGTATGTTGCTCTAGCCTTTAATGAACCGCGGCCGCTGTTATAGAGCTCTGTGATTTCTTTCTTGGGCGTTATTAGCTCGGCTTCTGTTGGAAAATCTGGCCCTTTAATTATTTTGCAGATCTCGCTAATTTTGGCCTTGGGATTATCTAGGATAAAGATACAGGCTTTAGCAACTTCGTTTAGGTTATGGGGTGGTATGTCTGTTGCCATGCCCACGGCGATACCACTACCACCGTTGAGTAAAATATTGGGTAACCTTGAAGGCAGAATTTCCGGCTCTTCCAGCGTGCCATCGAAGTTCGGTCTCCAATCCACGGTACCCTGGCCGAGCTCGCCCAAAAGCACATCAGTATAATTTTGTAGGCGTGACTCAGTATAGCGCATGGCGGCAAAAGATTTAGGATCGTCCTGGGATCCCCAATTGCCTTGACCGTCAACCAGCGGATAGCGATAACTGAATGACTGAGCCATGAGTACCATCGCTTCATAACAAGCAGAGTCACCATGGGGGTGGAACTTACCAATAACGTCACCGATGGTACGCGCAGACTTTTTAAACTTCGCACTGGCTTTGAGTCCGAGTTCGGACATGGCATAGATAATTCGTCTTTGTACTGGTTTTAAGCCATCGCCAATATTGGGCAGTGCGCGGTCATTGATCACATACATCGAATAATTCAGGTAGGCTTGTTGAGTATAAGTTTTTAGCGCTATCTGTTCGACGCCATCATCATTTACTGTAATTTCTTGATTCATGATCTACTCGTGAATTAGTCAGCGTAGTTAGCCAGATTTCCGCTGGTTTCCAACCATTCTTTGCGATCCGGAGCACGATTTTTTGCAAGTAATAAATCCATGGTGGAAAATGTACTGGTTTTCTTTTTCGCCATGGGATCGACTTCCAAAGTAAGTTGTACCAATCTTCTTGAATCCGGCGCCATAGTGGTTTCGCGGAGCTGCATAGGATTCATTTCTCCTAAGCCTTTAAAACGCTGCACATTAACTTTACCCGTTTTCTTTTCGGCCACAATGCTATCTAGTACCCCTTTCTTCTCGTCTTCATCTACAGCGTAGAAAACTTCCTTACCAATATCGATACGATATAGTGGCGGCATAGCAACATAGACATGACCTGCATCTACTACATGACGAAAGTGCTTTACAAAAAGAGCGCATAACAAGGTAGCAATATGCAAACCGTCGGAATCAGCGTCGGCGAGAATACAAATCTTGCCATAGCGCAGACCATCGATCGTGGAAGAGCCAGGATCTACCCCTAAAGCAATAGCAATATCATGCACCGTCTGGGATGCCAGGATTTCAGACGAATCAACTTCCCAAGTATTAAGGATCTTTCCACGCAGTGGCATAATCGCCTGAAATTCACGATCTCTGGCTTGCTTTGCCGATCCACCTGCAGAATCACCTTCCACCAAAAATAACTCGCCAGCCATTACATCTTCGGTAGAACAATCTGCTAGCTTGCCCGGAAGTGCCGGGCCTGACGTAACTTTTTTACGAGCAACTTTCTTGCTCGCCTTAAGTCTGCTTTGTGCATTATTAATACAAAGCTCGGCAATGGCTTCCGCTTCCGCGGTATGCTGATTCAACCAGAGGCTAAACGAATCTTTTACGACACCAGCAACGAAAACGGTGCATTGTCTTGATGATAAACGTTCCTTTGTTTGGCCTGAGAATTGTGGATCGAGTAACTTAGATGAAAGCACATAACTACAATTTTCCCAGACATCATCTGCAGAAACTTTAAGACCACGAGGCAGCAAGTTTCTAAACTCACAAAACTCACGTAGTGATTCTAAAAGGCCGGTGCGTAATCCACTAACATGGGTACCACCTAAAGGAGTTGGTATGAGGTTTACGTAACTCTCGCCAAGAATATCACCACCATCTGGCAACCATTGGATAGCCCATTCAACGGCTTCATCATTGCCCTGTACAGAACCGATAAAGGGTTCGATTGGTACAGTTTCGAATTCTGCTGTAGCTTGGGTTAAATAATCGGTGAGCCCATCTTCGTAACACCATTCTTCACTCTGAGCTTTCGCCTTAGAAACGGTGTTGTCGATAAACTCAACTTTGAGGCCTGAACACAATACAGCCTTGGCTCGTAAAACATGCTTAAGTTTAGGAATGGAAATTTTTACAGAATCAAAGTATTTCTCATCAGGCATGAAAGTAACTTTGGTTCCGGTATTGCGCTTACCAACTTTTCCGATAACCTTCAGTTCGGATGACTTATTACCACCTTTGAATTTCATGCCATACACTTTGCTATCTCGTTTTACTTCGACTTCGAGATACTTCGACAAAGCATTTACAACTGAAACTCCAACCCCATGTAAACCACCTGAATAATGATAGTTCTTAGTAGAGAATTTTCCACCAGCGTGAAGGCGGGTAAGAATGAGTTCGACGCCGCTTATTTTCTCGCCTTTATGTTTGTCCACGGGCATACCACGACCATCATCAGTAATTTCTACCAAGCCGTCTTTATTCAGTGTGACAACAACTGAACGGGCAAAGCCAGCGAGTGCTTCATCGACGCTATTGTCGATAACTTCCTGGACTAAATGATTTGGCCTCGTGGTATCGGTATACATGCCGGGCCGCTTCCTGACAGGATCGAGTCCAGTCAGTACTTCGATAGCGTCGGCATTATAGGTATTGCTCATCAAAAAAATCTAAATCAGAGGTGTTTTAAAGTACTGCAGATGAATAATCTTTTATCGCTCAAAATAGCCAATTCTTGATAGCAGGAACTCAAAGATCATGGGCAGTTCAGACACATAATTCTCGTAACTGTGGTTTCCTCCTTCACGTACTATACAGCAGGCATTTCCAAACTTTTCTACTGCTAATCTATAGTCTAACGTCTCATCTCCAGTTTGAACCAGAGCCAGAATATTGTCTGGATTAGAGAGCTCTTCGATATATAGATTTTCCAATTCGTCAATATGGGCTCTAGTGACGAGATGCACTTCATCTGAATAGTAGTTCTTGTGTTCCCCAATTCGTTCTTCCCAATGTTCGAAAGGTCGAACCGCAGGATTTATTAGCACTGCTGGGGCGTTATAGACTTCTGAAAGATGAGTAGCATAATAGCCACCTAGGCTGCTTCCCATCAGCATTATTTTCTCACTCTGATGAGCATCCAAGATTGATCTCAGTTGTATGATAGTTTCGGCGGGCGCACTGCCTAATGTCGGCACGTTTATGAGACTACCAAACCCAATTTGCTCGCAATATTTTACAGTTTGTTGTGCTTTTTGCGACAGCGGAGAACTTAAGAAACCATGAAGATAGAAAAAAATAAGATCGGACAAATTGTAAGGCCTAACCAAAACTAACTTTAAAATTCAAATAACCAGAAGCGCTGAAATTCGCCTCGTAAGTATAACCAGTGACTCGAATAACTTCAGTATCTATCGGTCCATCTTCATGTAATTGGATAGCTCAGTATTTTGGGCTTATTTTATCTATTGTAAAGTCGGTTTCGTTGAGTTTGTTATGTTGTAAATGTCAGTTCTGGTGCTTTTACACTTCTACCTACCTTAAGACAATGTGTAAGCCACTCACCTAAAAAGGAATTCACCTGCATTTTCTCGTCAGTGTGATACATCTTGTGATTGGGTTGTGAATATTTGGACTTTAGATTTCGGTGTCCTTGATAAGAAACAACCTCCGCCGTACTAGCATCATGATAGACACGTACTAACATAGAAGGGTTTGTCATCCATTTCTTAAATTCAGGTCTTTGTATAATTTCCAACGTTGTTGTGTATTTGAACGCTTCGAGTATTTTTATTTCAACAGTTACTTTTTCATTAGAATTTTCTAAATCTGCAATACAAAATTCAGTAGTCAAGCCTTCCAAGACTTTTTCTGGTTCTTCATTAGATAGAAAATCTTTTGAAATATCTTCACAACTAGCATCAAGATATTCATCAAACGATTTATCAAGATATGCTTGCAGCTGCGGTACTAACTTGAGCAAGCGAATATAATTCGCATCATATTCTGCCATCTGCTTTATTAAGTCGATGCTGTGGTTAGCTTTACTCATGTTTTCTGATATTTCTTAATTTCGTGTTTTATTTTATTTTGGCTTAATGTAATTATCTTTACTAAACAGCTACATTAGCGTCTCGCAGGTTCTAATTTATAGTAAAGTCGGCGAATAGAAATTTTTTGTTTAATCGAGACGAATAAAGTACCCATCAATCAGTTTTTAATTTTCAAAGAAACTACTTAATTGTAATGATTTGGGGTATTTTTGCGAGCCCACAGCAATAACTTTTTTGTTGACAAATCTGCCTAATAGTACTGATGACTATTACCAATTGCGCAAAAGTTCTTGCTTATTTAATGCTAACCATTGCAACGCAATAATTGACATAGCGTTATTGACTGCTCCTGAATCTATCGCCTTGAATGCATCATCTGAAGCCATGACGACTACTTCAATATCTTCGTGTTCGCTTGCCAACCCGAAAATTCCACCCGCATTTTTAGCATCAACCTTGCCACAAAAAAGGGTCACTTTTTCGTCACTTACTCCAGGACTATTAAAATAGTCACAAATCCTAACTATCTCAATAACTTTACAATCAGCTTCTTCTGCGGATTCCCGAATTGCCGCCGCTTCCAGTGCTTCATCTTTATCAACCATTCCTGCAATAAGTTCTAGCATCCAAGGTGAAGATTTTTCGTTTAACCCACCAACCCTGAATTGTTGCACCAAGACAACCTCGTCACGATCAGGATCATAAAGCAGTACGCCAACTACATTAGCTCTTACTAAAAGTTCGCGATGAATAACGTCGCTCAACCCGCCCCCGAACAATTCGTGTCTTAACTGCAATTTGTCGACACGCAAAAAACTACTATAGCTGATTTCTCTACTTATAATTTTAACATCTGCTTGAGAATACTTAGTGATGAACTTACGCATTTATGAATCTGACTTTTAAATTATAGCTAAAGTGTACTTGCGCGCTTCGCTTATTCTCGACTGGTTACTTCCAAAAGATGATAGCCAAATTGAGTTTTTACTGGGCCTTGTAAAGTATTTACGTCAGCACTAAAAACTACTTCATCAAATTCTTTAACCATCATCCCTGGACCGAACTGTCCTAAATCTCCACCTTGCGCTTTCGATGGACATGAAGAATGTGCTCGAGCAATGTCAGAAAAATCTTCTCCAGCTTCGATTCGACCTTTTAAACCCAAACATTCTTCTTCTGTACTTACCAAAATGTGTCGTGCACTAGCAACAGTCATGCGGTTTCTCCTTGTAAATAAGTTCTCATTATGCACGATCCAGACTTGGTGAGCACGCAGGGAGCACCCTGAATTCGATTTAAGTTATAATACGCGCCCGGCGGAATCTGTTGATTCTTCTGGTACTCCAGTCCATGAATTGTTTTTGCTCCTAAAATTTTTAGATAGGTTTAGTTATGCCGTTGCCAGAATCGTCCCCAAGAAAGCATGTACACAC
>DFQD01000185.1:0-13215 GCA_002377605.1 Gammaproteobacteria bacterium UBA3498
TATTCAGCTTCATATTTCGCTCAATATGGTTCAGTCAGCGCGAAAGACATGATCGACCGCATCCCGGGGGTTGGTTCCACTACTGGCGGTGGTTCCAGTAGTACCGGAGGGTTCAGAGGCGCCGGTGGTGGTAATGGCGGTCGTGGTTTTGGTTCGGGCAGTGGTGCCAGTGAAATTCTAATTAATGGCAAACGTACTGCTGGTAAAAGTAATGCCACCAGTGGCTTATTGGATCGCATTAATGCAGACCAAGTCAGTTATATTCAAATCATTCGAGGTACTTCTGGAGAACTCGATGTAAGAGGAACAGGGCAAGTAATAAATATTGTTCTGTTTGAAGAATTAGACGAATCCAGCCTTACTTACCAGGTAAATGCTGACCGCTATCGCGATGCCCATTTTCAACCGGGTGGCAATATTTCTTATGCAAATCGTATAGGTGCATTTGATTTTGTATTAAGTGCCGTGGCGGAACCTCGTTATGGTCACACTGAAAGTGAAGAATTTTCAATATTAGGTGACTTTTCTCCCAATGATCGCGTAGTTGAGGATGAGATCAGAGAGCAATCCAGTTACGACATTACTGCGAATCTCGGTTACGAATTTAACGAAAACACATCTGCTCGGTTTAATATTTTATTATCTCAAAATGACAATCCAACCGAAGTAGATCGGTCTATCACTGATTTCACAGTCAATCCTAATGTCTTAAATCTGCAGCGGGATGACATTCCTGGAAGACAAAATAACTGGGAAATAGGAGGGGACTATGAAACCTTTTTCGACAATGGCAGCCGTTTTAAAGCTTTATTTGTCCTCAATCAGGATAATCGAAACGCAACTCGTGAGCGCTTCGATATATTCGATGATGGCACTGAAGAAAAAAATCTATTTTTGAAAACTGGAAGCCGTACATCTGAAGAAATTGTTCGCGGTTCGTATACCTTCGACATTTTTCAAAATCAAGACATCGAGATTGGTGCAGAGAGAGCAGTAACAACACTTAATTCAAAACTCGCGCTAGGTATTAGAGACGGTCTTGGAGATTCATCACCTTTGTTTGGCGGATTGGTGCAGGTTCCGGTTAGTAATGCGAATTCAACAGTAGAGGAAGAGCGCTACGAACCTTTTATTATCCATAACTGGGTTATAAATCCTCGCATGTCCTTGGAAAGTCATATTCTTTATGAATATTCGGAAATCAGTCAGAGCGGAGACGTAAGTAACAGGCGAGATTTCGATTTCGTAAAACCGAAAGTAGATTTTCGCTATGACATGACGCCTAGTTTGCAATTGCGTGGTTCTATTGAAAAAGTTGTTACCCAGTTACGTTTCAGTGACTTCGTTGCTGCCACTGATGAACAAGACGAAGACTCTAACACTTTCGCAGGAAACGCGAACTTGCGTCAGGAGTGGTTCTGGAAATACGATTTTATCACTGAGTATCGCTTGCCTAACGACATGGGAGTGATCGACGCCAATCTTTTCTATCACGATCATCGCGATGTCATAGAGCGTATCGACATAACTGTCGATGAAGATAATTTGCAATCCGCCAATGGAAATATCGGCGATGGCAAGATGTGGGGCTTGTCAGTCAATGCCAGTGTGCGCATGAATATGATTAATATGCCAAACCTGCTGGTTTCATCGCGCTGGAATGTGGCTGATTCAGAGATCACTGACCCTTTTACTGGTCAGCTAAGAAGATTTCAATTTCATGGTCGAGGGCGCTGGGATGTCAGTTTTCGCCATGACATTCCCGAGTGGAATCTGAATTGGGGTGCACGCTGGAATAATCGTTTTGACAACAACCAGAAACTCTACGACATCGATGACGTAGTTAGCACCCTCGGTGAGCCTAATGTTTCATTCTTTGCAGAATATATTACCGATAATGGGACGAGTTGGCGCTTTGATGCGCGAGATCTGACGAACAATGAACAGTGTCGTGAACGGATTCGTTATGTGGGAAGACTGTCTGCTGGAATTCTTGAGGAGATTGAGAATAGATGCAGTATCCGTGGGTTAGTGATGTCTCTGAAGATAACAGGGACTTTTTGATAGAGGGCGGTAGCTGCAAGCTAGAATCTTTTTGTCAGAAAGGTCTTCGAAATTACTACTGCACGCGCTCCGTTTTCCAAGGCATTTTTGTCTTGATCTTTGGTTTTTCGCTTGCTGCTCCATTCAGAGTACTTTCGATAGAGTAGATTACTATCGTTTAAGAATTAGCCAAGAGGCAAAAAATTTATACAAAAGCGCGAAGTGCCAGTTACTGCAAGAATTATTGGGATTATAAAGATTACGAAGAGTGCGCAATTTAAAAGAGCGTAAGTTATTATGTTTTTCTTCATCATTCCGTAAACAATTATTCCAAGCGCAATAATCAATCCAATAGTCCAAATTACCGGGCCATTGCATGCTACTGTTGTGCCGAAGACCAAAAAGTATTGAAGAATCGCTGTGCCAGCGTTCAGATAGCTGGGATCGCTGGCAATAGAGAGAGCCCAGTCGTAAAAGATGTAAAAGGATACAGCTGGGAAAATCAGAAAAGAGGCTAAGATTTTTAACTTGGTAATTTTCAATCTGTAACTATTTTGTCAATTAATTAAAAAAGATTACCTACATTTTGTTTCATTGATCTTCTTTAGCATTGTTATCTTCCAATTCTGCGATTGCTCCAGTGACTTACAACTTAATTTATTATTGAGACGTAATTTGTATCCCAGCCAAAGCTTCCGCATTTGATGCAAGATCGGTTTCACCGGAAGGAAATTCATTGGATCTAAGAATGTAGGCCAGTATCGCAGCATAGCTTTGTTGGGTAAGACTGCCGGGATCTTCTGTTGGCATTTCTTCGCTCATTTTGGTGAATAGTTCGCCAAGCGAACGACCCTCCCAGATAAACATAAAGCTAAGGCCAATAAGGCTCGGAGAATTACTGTTACCGCGCAGATCGATCGAATGGCAGGAGGCACAGCGAGCCGAATAATCCTCAGCGCCGCGTTCAGCCTGGGCTTCGGTATAGATTCCGTCTTGAAGGGTTTGCGAGTTACTAATCGAAGCTCCTGTTAAAAATAGAATTAACAAGAATATCCAAAGAGAAAGTTTGTTACTGGGTTGGTAATGCAAATACACTGATTGAATTTCCATTGCGAGGACGGCTTAATTCCGGCGCAAGATCTCGAGGCAACATACTCGACCAACTTGCGCCACCCAACCCTGCTGGCATGGCAACATACTGTACGCCATCTATCATATAGGTCATTGGAAAGCCATGAGCAGAAGTTGTAACTCGGGTTTGCCAGAGTTTCTCTCCAGTCTCTGCATCGAAAGCGTAGTAAAAACGATTCCAGTCGCCAGCAAAAACTAGCCCGCCAGCGGTTGTTAATGCCGCAGTATTAATGGGAGCTCGTTGACGATAGCGCCATTTAACCTCGCCATTGGGAATATCTAATACTAACAATTCACCTAAGTTTTCGTCCGCATCGTGATGAGGATAATTAATTCGCCGGACTGGCCCTGGGCCACCACCACCTAACACTTGTTCCGTGGGGCCGAAAGTTGCTAGCTCACAGTTTAGCGTAATAGGGATATACATGGCTTCTGTTTGGGGGGAGTACGCCATTGAACGCCAGCTCTTAAAGCCAGAAGTGCTTGGACACATATCAATTTGTTGCCCTATGCGTGGAATCATGCCGTCGCGGTATGTGATGTTTCCGTTGGTTGGATTTACATTCAAGATTGTTTGATAGCCAACATCTGTTGCTTTGATTATTTCGCCTGACTGTCTGTCCAGTTGCCACAAGATTGCGAGTTTGCCCATCTTAAAAATTGATTCGCGGCCATCAACATCTATTAACACCGATTCGAAATTCTCATCCATGTCATGGGTTTCGCCGGGGAGATGTTGGTAATACCAGTTCATTTCACCGGTGTTTGGATTCAACGCGATTGTGGAGTTCGTATATAGTGCATCACCATCAGTGCCGCGAACTGCGCGTGCCCAGGGTTTTGCTTGAGAAGTACCCATGTACACCAAATTTAAGTTGGGATCGTAGCTACCGGATTGCCAGGAATCTCCACCAGCACGGAAGCGTAACGGCAGTTCGCCCCAAGAATCTCCACCGGGTGTGCCGGGTGCTGCTACTGTTTCGAAGCGCCAGAGCTCTTCACCGGTTTGCGGATTGTGTCCGGTGTAATAGCAATTACCTTCTTTGTAGCGTTCGCACCCAGTAATGCCGGTAACCAGAACACCATTGGCAATGATTGGGCCCGCTGTATAAAAATAACCTAATGCTGGATCAGCGGTTTGTGTTTCCCAGACTAATCTACCGGTACGAGCATCGATTCCACGGATACTGGCATTTTCAGTCGCAGTGAAAACCATATCGTCGTATAGGGCGAGATTTTTCAGTACCCCTCGACCAACACCGGCGAACGCCGTTGGTGCCATGGCAGCATCACCGAGATCTTCAGCGGTAATTTCTATATCGCTGCCATCAATAGAAGGTGTGACTCCGGGTCGATACTCCCAGATTAAATCACCACTTGCGCCATCTATTGCCCAGACTACTCCCCGCGGACCAGGAATAAACATAATGCCGTTGTGCACCAACGGTGCTGCCTGAATTGCGCCGGTATCATCCAACGCCATTGACCAAACTAGCTGCAGATCGCCAACGTTTTCTGTATTTATCTGATTGAGCGAGCTGTATCCCCAACTGTTAGGGGTGCCGCGCCAACTAAGCCATTCTTCCATAGGCGGATTCTGCAACATTGCATCGGTTATAGGTTCGTAATCAAAAACTTGTGAATAAACCGAAGCGTTAGCCAGGAAAGAATAAACAGCGATTGCAAATACCGTCGTTTTTCTCATTATTGTTGGAAACCAATTATCTAAATTCGCAGGAAGGAGCAGAATAAACACTACAGAGTCTGCAGTCCAGAGTAGTAATGGAATTCAATATTGGAGGAGCTGTCAGATGTTACATTATTTTAATGCGAATCAATTTCTTGAAGAATCTTTTCAGCAATTCATCGCGGCCATTGGGGCTGACAAATAAAATACTGCCCTTTATGCCTCCCTTTACGATGTTAAGGTCGACAAACGCTTCTTAATTAATTCACGAACGGCCTTGGCTTTAGGCAATTCATCGACAACTACTCGCCCTGATTTAGCGCTTTTGGTGATCAAATGACTGGTTTCCAATTTTGTCTTTCATCAGACACAGTATCGTTATTCAGGAGGCGCATTGATTCTCTAAATTGTGCTCGGGACGGCTGTATTAAGGCCGCGACACATTTTGTTTCATTCGAAGGCGTATACTCAGTGTTACTCCAATCCTAATCTGTGTAGCATACAGACACCGGAAGAATTTCGAAGAACAAGAATGTCGTCCTCCAGCACAATGAAGCGCCTTTCCCAGTATTACTTCATCCATGTTTTCATGTTGGTTTTTTTCTTCCTTACGCTGATTACAGCATCTCAAGTTTTAGCACAGCCTCCTATTGAGGTAACCGAAGAGGTTTTAAGCGAAGTATTTCCGAGTGCGGAACAATTTACGCCGAAAGAAGGGTCCCCTCCAGTCTATCGCGCATTACGTGAAAACCCGGAAACCAACGAACTAGAAACTATCGGTTACCTTTTCGAAACGCCGGACATGCCGCCGGAAGAAATAGGATATTCAGCGCCGATTGATGTGTTGGTAGGAATGGATTTGCGAGGTACGATCACCGGCATAAAAGTTCTTCATTACATCGAATCCTATCGCAGCATTCGCGGCGATTTTATTAACAGTGAATACTTTCCCGATCAGTTTGAAGAAAAAAATATAGTAGAAGGATTTCGAATTGGTCGTGATGTGAATGGTATTTCTCGAGCAACAATTACCGCTTGGGCAGTGGCTCGAGGTGTGCGGAATGCTGCGAGACGCATCGCGGAAGCGTATCTAAGTGATTCTGAATTTGTAGCATTAACGACGACTGATGCAGTCGCACTGCAAGTGCTAGCAGGTCAGAGCTGGGATGATATGGTTGAAAATGGTCTCGTCGTTAATTGGGTGATTACTCAACCAGATTTAACTGAATTACACCTTGTGCTCGCGTTTATGGGTCATGATGGGCTTGGAGAAATATTGGTTGGAGACGTTGATTATTCTCGAGCCGATCGTGAAGCCAGTGCGCGGGTCAGAGACGGAAACATGTTGCTGGTCGGCATTGATGGTAATTCTTCGCAACCGTTTCGTCAGGAAAGACTAGCGGTGCAACAAGGCGAAGAAATATTTCCTATAGAAAGACGTCGCTTTGTTTATGTGGGCAGTGCGGACTACGGCAAGATCGCCGATCGCGTGCGCTTTGCCGGTGCCATGGTGTTAGACCCTAGAATCGATCTTAATCAACCTTTCGAGGTGCTATATAACACCGGAGGCAGAGTAGGGGAGTTTGGTACCATTGCTCGCACTGACTATCAAGTTCCGCCGCTTCCTTTGGCGTTAGCAACTGGAACGCCAGTGCCACCAGAATTATTACCTGAATACGAAGATGATTTAACTGCTTTTCGAAACGAGGGCCTCTATGCCAGTTTGATTAACGATGCGCCCTGGATGGACATTGCTGTTTTATTGTTATTGCTGGCCATGGTTATGACGGCATTTTTAAAGAAGAATGCGGCTATTCGATGGGTAACGTTAGTTTTCACGTTAGTCTACCTAGGTTGGATAGATGGAGGCTTCGTTTCCGTTTCTCACATAACAAATTTTGTGAAGATCGGACCTGCTATGTTTAGAAGTGACTTGCCACAGTTGTTAATTATCGTTTTTACCGTAGTGACAACATTATTTTGGGGTAGGGTGTTTTGTTCTTCCCTGTGTCCATTTGGTGCTTTACAGGACTTTATTGCCCATTTTATGCCGCGCCACTTTCAAAAAGAATTGCCTGCCGCAATTCATGATAAAGCTATCTATATTAAGTACGCACTTCTTGCCTTTCTAGTAGTGATGGCATTTTCGTTTACCAATTTGAGCCTGTTCCAGTATTTCGAGCCATTCGGCACGATCTTTTATTTCAGTCAGTCACTGCTGCTGTGGGGAATACTGGCTGCGTTTATTCTCGCTTCTGTATTTATTTCACGCTTTTATTGTCGCTATGCTTGTCCTTTGGGGGCCGCACTCGGGGTTATGGCGTTTGTTTCACCCTGGCGGATTGAACGTGTGCCTCAATGTGATCTGTGCAAGGTATGTGAACATTCCTGTCCGACAGGTGCCATCCGCGGCCCTAAGATTGATTTCAAAGAATGTGTGCGCTGCGATATTTGCGAAACTAAACTAATCGCACGCTCTGGTGTGTGTAAACACGACATGGAAACGGTCAATGTGCGCATCAAGCATTGGGATACAGTAGGCGCAGCAAACTAACTATTTTAGACCCGAATCCTGGTAATGATTGTAGTGCCTCTCCTAGATCGCGGTGAAAGGCTATACGGATCCGATGTATTGCAACCGCCAGGGCTTTGAAAATCTTGCTCATGGCAAGAAAATATATGTAACGAAAAGATCAGGTATTAAGTAACACAAAACCCGCATAACTATCAGCGGGTTATATTGTGATTACTAGTTGTGTATTTACTAGTTACTGGCCTGTTGCTCTTTCGCTCTGCCGGCACTGAGGATATTAGGAATGGCATAATTTCCTTCGTGGCAGGCGTACTCATACATGACGTAATCCGGTTCATTGGTTAGCGGCATAGAGATAGTAAATGGCTGCGTGTAAATTTCAGGATCGGTGATCGTTGCCGACCAAATGATGGTTTGTTCACTGACTCGCGTGAAACGTTCAATCACATGCAGATCATCAGTTACTGGCACGCCTTTAAGTCGAGCACCGGCACTGCTGCTTGCGATCATCCCCCGATCATTGAAGTTGGTGGTTTCAACTACTAGGGTGTCACCTTCCCAATGTGCCACAGAGTCGCCCATATAAAGTTTTACTTTGTCATCGACGTGGCCATCTTTGTTCAAATGAATAGTACGTACGTCATGGATCATTTCGTAAACGATCGTAAAGGTATCAGGTGTCTGTATAAAGCGATAAGCGTTGTTATAGCCAGCAGGTAACATTGAGCCTGGTACACCGCGAGTTAAACAACGATCCCAGACAGTATGATAGATGTAATGGTCTTCAACATGAGCGAAGTAATAGTCACGCACCGCAGCAGCAGATTCGCGCAGAGGGGCGCGGCCGTTTGGTGGGTCAACGATTAAAGAAGTTTGACCCGTAGAAAGCACAGTGTCACCCGAATCCAACCAAATCTGATTGTAACCGCCGACGTTGCCACCGGCTTCTACAACAATATTATTATCTGCGTATTCGCGACGTTCTGCGATATTGCGTTCCATGGTTGCAATTTCATCTTCGCTTAGAAACGCCCGCCCTTCCATATTTGCGGGGCGCTCCATAGGAGTGATGGTATCGTTAGTCCAGACACCGGAAAAATCTGGTTGACCGTCATGCGTACGTGGCACGATGTAATCCTGAGCCCCGGCAGCAGACATAGCAAGTACAGCAATAGCGAGAAAAGCCGTAGAAAATGTTTTTCTTATTGTAAGTCGATCCATGGGAGTCTCCTCGCCCATTGAGTGTAATTAAGGGCTGTCTTCTTCTAACCAGGAAAAGTCATCGGCAGTTGGATCAAATAACTGTGAAAACTCACGACGACGGGCATCTTCATCACGTGCAGTTTGAATTACGTCCTCAGGAATCGGCTCACCTACTACAATGCCGCGAGGTGTAGTCGGTGCATAGTAGATTCGAGCATTGGCCATTTCGTCAGTGGTCGCTGGTCCGTAGACTACGTTCTGTGTTGGATCAGGATTAAAGCGGTTGCCCTCTGAATTATCGAACCACCAGCTCATGTGCAGCGTCGAGCCTGCAGGAATGAACTTCGGTGTTTCGTATTCATAGAGGAATTGCCAATTGAAATCGTAGTCGGGAACCCACAGTAAAACTTCTCTTTCTCCATCGGGAAATTCCAGTTCATAGCGCATGGCTTTGCCGCGATAGTGCATGTGAGGACCCATAGATAGGAGGTAAATATCTTCTTCAACTTCGAAGGTATTGTTCACTTCGTAGTTTGGATCGCCCGCAGGAATAGTCCAACCGCGGTGAGGAAGTAAATTGGTTTCGACCACGTGATCGATCACGTCGCCTGTTTCATAAAACTTGAAACCCGCGCGAGTCATGTCATTTACAGCAGTACCTTCGCCTGGATCCTTGTGATAGTGCATATTTACAGTAATAAACGGATCTTCTGGAAGTAACACTCCCCAACCTTCTGGATAGGTAAATGGTCCGCGACCAGGTACGCCAACTCCCATGTGGCTGGAAACGATGTGATGGACATGGGGGCCGCCGGGATCGAGTTCAGCCATTGAAATCCATGCTGGATTTTCATGAGCTCCTTCGGGAACAGGCATTTGAATAGTTGGCTGCCAGTCTTCAACTTGGTCTGGGACATATACTTCTTCTTCGAACTGGACCACCAGATCAGGATCGCCAATCCACCAACCAGACGGAGGCAGAGTCGTGCCAGCGCCATTTGCAACTACGGCGTCACCGCTTGATGCATCGGAAGGGTCACCCTCAAGTGCACCGCCATCTACCCAGGCGATTAACAAGTCTTTTTCTTTCTGATCGATATAGCGCTCACCTTTGAACTCACCACGATGGCGCTCGTGAGCACCCCAGGGTGGCATGTAGTTCGTAACGAGAGCGTTCTTAATCATTGGCGCCCAAATCCTGGCTTGCTCGAAGTTATCCAAAGTCATTGGCGCAAAAATACCGCCTACATCCGGTGGATTCTCCTGGTGACAGGCAACGCAGTTTTTCTGGAAAACTGGAAGCGCATCAGCATAGAAAGTAGGAGCATCGCCTTGGGCATTCGCGGTTGAGAACGCGGCGGCGGTTAATAGCCCAAAAAGGGTTGCTATGAGGGGCTTAGTTGGGAGCTTCATATCTCTTCCTATTTGTTATTTCGAGACCAACAAACTCTAATCCTAATTCCCTGATTTGTCTACAGATAACGGGTCCAGGAGCTTCTTATTTGGGGCGAAAAATGTGTCTTTAGATCTAGCCACAAGAGAACGGGAATTTGGCATTCGAGCACCAGGTCTTTATTAATTGCTCTTTTAAAATGCAAATAGCTCTATGCCATGGTCACGGCATGCTATTCGCATTTCCCCCATATCTTCACGATTAAAATCTTTGCAAAAACAATTAAGAATCTTGATTCGCAGTGTCTTACAAGTATGTGGCGTCTGATTCGTCGATCTGTTCTGCAGAGGAATTGGCAATTCTCTATTCCAATAAAATCCATGAACAAATCGTAGAAAGATTCTTCTTTACTGCGCAATTGTTGGAATAATTAACTTTAAAATTAGAGCAACTTCTCAGGTTGCTTTTATGCCCAGGGATCCTGCATTGCATTAAAGAATGCCTGATGGCCACTGATTATACGACTTGTTTCCTTTGGGTCTGGTGTCGTGTCCCAATTATTTCTTTCGTAAGTGCCGCCTAACAGGATGCCATCACTACGCGGAAACATATAGAGGCCCCTGTTGCCAATGATGATGTATTCCACTTCTTCCTGGGGCAATAAAAATGTAAGTTGGCCCTTTATTGGGATTAGCTCATTGTCATCGAACAGATCTCGCGATCCCAATCCCGTGCAGTTTATAACTACTGGTTCGTCTAACTCTAAGACTTCACCTCGATCCTTAAATTCTTTAACTACAATTTTTCCGCCGGCAATTTGAAAGTCATTCATCATAGCCGGCAAATAAACCGCTGGTTCGACTAACATGGTATCGATATGTAAAACATGTTCGGCAGGAAAGGGATGCTCTGATTGCGAAAGGCGTATGCGCTGTGGATACATGCCCGGGTAAGTGTCGGACAGCGAATCCACTGATTCATCTCCTCCAAGGATCATGTAGTTACTAATCCAACGCACACCATATTTCGGTCCGACCAAATTCTGATAATAACGATAGGCATGACGCATTGCGCTTTCAAACTGTTTTAGAAATTCGGGTGTAACTGAGTCTTGAGAATAAACTGAAGTCGGTGACCATTGGCCCCCTGCAACGTTAGATGTTGTGTTTGGCGGCAAGTCCTTTGAATAAATCGTTACTTCCCACCCCGCGTTTTGCAACAACCTGGCAGCGGATAGTCCTGACGCACCACTACCTAGCACAGCACAGCGGCGATGTTGAGTTTGATTGGCTAGTTCCATGGCTAGGTGAGAAGTGCCCCATGACAGAGTAATTCCACCCCCGCCATGGCCATAGTTATGCACGATCACTTTGTCGTTCATTCGTTCTGCCTTAACGACAAATCCTGAAGGTCGATAGGGGCGCAATCCAGCGATGCTTCGAATGACGCGATCTTCTGTAACATTGACTCGCCTCAGTGGTAATCCCGATGGTGTGTGGTTGCGTGCTCTTACTTGAATAGGCGCTGCGCAACTAGACAGCAGTGGAAGGGTGGCCAATGACTGCAAAAGTTGGCGTCGGTTTAGCATTATTTGCTCCTTTTGTCAGGCCAAGAATAACGTATCTAAAGCAAGTTTAGATGTATCTATATAGGTAGTAAATTATTGGAATTGAGGAAATGGAGCCTCGTTTCTTATTCTTTCGCTAGGGGAAGAATTTCAATTACACGAAATTGAGTTGGATGACTTTCAGCTTGAAGTGCCACGTATCCCTTTTTTAACTCCAATTCTGCTCCATTTGCAAGCAGAGCCTGGGCATCAGAGTCGGTATTATCCAGCTGAATATCATGGAGCTCGAAAACGACTCTGCCATTAATACGATGTACCAGTATCTCGCTGCCGCGAATTTCCATTTCGGCGGTAACCCATTGATTACCATGAAAAGTATCGGAATTGGAGTTAGTACAGTGACGAGTAATGAGGTGGCCATCCATCACCATATTTGTTCCGGGAGTGCACACATTAGAAGTCGTGCGGGCATCGACGCCATTTCCACCAAGTAGCTGAGATTCGATACTGACTGGAAACTCCTGATCGAGAGTCATAGATCTTGGATCCTGACTATGGAGCATCATGCCATTATTTCGATAAGCCCAACTAGGTCCATTGGTAACTTGGTCTCCGATAAAACGATATTCCACGCGTAAGATGTAATGGGAAAAAACTTGGTCATAAAACAAGTGACCGAACTCACCATTAAAATCATCCCAGTTTTCATAGGATACTGTTAGCAAACCGTTTTCAACACGAAAAGTATCGCGAAGATTTACGCCAAGTGGATGGCCTGTGAACTTTACTCGCCAGTTTTGAAGATCCTCGCCATTAAATAGGCTAATCCATTCGCTGTCAGATTGTGCAAGGGAGCTATTCATAGCTCCGCATGCAAATATCAAACAGAAATAACATAACTTGTTCTTCATAGTGTGATTATCTTTTCGGGTGAGCATATAACCATTCCACTACTTGCGAGCTAAAAGATTCTGAAACCGCGGGAATATGAGACCCATCTTGGATGGTCCATAGTTCGCTGGAGCCTCCGGGCTCACAATCTATTTCGAATAGCAACACCGAAGACTCATGGCCCTCTAGGTTTGTTTCTAGATCTCTCAGCTCTCGTTCAGCGCCCACAGGAGAACAGCCATTATAGTTGGCCCATTGAATAACAGTGCCTTCAGCGCTGGGATATTCATTTCCCTGAATATTTCCACCCTCGTATTCGATCGTAGAGTCATTAGTGCCATGAATTTGTAAAACATGTACTGGGCTTTCTGGCGCGTCACGGGTTTCCTGGTGTGTGGCTCCGGCAAGGCTGACTAGGGCTGCAATAGAGTCGGAATGGTTGTACGCTGCTTGAAAAGACATAAATCCGCCATTAGAGTGGCCCACTAGATACACCCGATTAGGGTCCACATTGTATTCTTCTTTCATCCTATTAATTATGCCGATGATATAAGCTGTATCATCGACTTCCGAGTCAAAAAAATTGCAGCAGGCTTCAGTTGCATTCCAGAATCTGTTTTGTCGATCACTGGCTTCTTGTGTGCCGTCAGGAGCGACAAAAATAAAGTTATAACGCTCTGCGATGCGACTGAATCCAAGATACATGTCTTGGCCACGCCCGGAACTGGAATAACCATGGAGCAATATTATTAGTGGGGTAGGAAATT
>DFQD01000185.1:13588-17159 GCA_002377605.1 Gammaproteobacteria bacterium UBA3498
AATAGATTGAGCTGCTAGATGCAGAGGAACTAATAGAGCAATAGATGTAAACAGAAGTGCTAGTTTTTTCATGGGCTAATCCAAATAAAAATTAAGGAGTAAGTATTAGTTTTCCGGTTGTTGCTCGACCTTCTAAATCGATATGAGCTTGTTGTACATCGACTAAAGGATAGAGATGTTCAATTCTTAGGTTTAGGTTGCCGTCAGCAATCCAGTTGAACACATCACTGCTGCGCCATTCTAAGGACTCCCGGCTAGCGGTGTAATCAAACAAAGTTGGTCTTGTAAGAAATAGCGATCCTTTTGGGCCTAACGTAGCAGGATTGAACTCAGTCACTGGTCCACTAGCATTGCCATACAAAACCATATAGCCAAGTTTAGAAAGACAGTCGACGCTTTTTTCAAATGTGGCTTTACCGACGGAATCGTATACAACATTAACACCAGCGCCATCGGTAATACGTTTAACTTCAGATTCGAAGTCCTGCTCCGAATATAGAATGACCTCATCAGCGCCAGCTTCTTTTGCCAGGACTGCTTTTTCCTCGGTGGAGACAGTTCCGATAACGAAGCCACCAGCATTTTTTACCATTTGAATTAGCAATAGTCCGACACCACCTGCTGCTGCATGAATTAAACAGCGATCACCTTCTTTAACCAAGTAAGTAGATTTACAAAGGTAGTGCGCTGTGCAGCCTTGCAACATTGCAGCAGCACCTTCGTTAAAAGAAACCCCATCAGGTATTGCTACGAGTTTATCTTCCGGTACCGTCGCATATTCGGCATAGGCTCCTGGCACGCTGGTATAGGCAACCCGATCTCCAGCTTTGAAATTCGTGACCGCCGAACCGACTTCTTCAACCGTGCCAGCCGCTTCGAGGCCAAGCGTGGTGGGTAGTGGTATTTGATAAAGCCCGGAGCGCTGGTATGTATCGATATAGTTGATGCCAGATGCTTCTACTTTTACTAAGGCATCACTACCACCTAGGCTGGGCATATCGACATCCTCATAGGACATCACCTCTGGCCCGCCGTATTCCGTGACTCTTACCGCTTTCATTTTGATACCTCTGCCAATCTTTTGCTGAAAAAGTGGTATTTATCTCAGAAATACCGAGCCCTGACAATTGGTTGTCTGATGCTGATTTAGAAGAAGCGATAAATGCGCTGGACCTGCAGTAGACACGGGTTTATGCTCTGAAATTCCTCGAAAAACTATTAATGCTCTCGATGGAGGACCAAGCCGTGATTAAACTTCCTGTTCGCCGATTTCTTCAAGCATATTTACTGCTTGTATTTTTACCATTTTCTATTGCCGCTAACGCCCAGCAGGCGCGTATCGACTTAACCCAGGATATGGTAGATGCTACCTATGCATTTCTGGGTACCTTAACAGCGCAACAACGGAATAATGGTACTTTCGATTTCGATGATGAAGAGCGTTTTAATTGGCATTTTATTCCCCGTGATCGCAACGGTATACCATTCCGTTCTATGAACGATTCGCAAAGGGCGGCAGCCCATGATTTATTGCAAGTTTTCTTTAGTGCTAAAGGCTATCAAAAAGCTGAAGCCGTAAGAGGATTGGAATCAGTACTTGCCGAAATCGAAGTTAATGGTAGATTCGATCGAGATCCGGAGCTCTATTTCATTTCTGTTTTTGGAACGCCAGGATTAGATAGTAATTGGGCGTTACGTTATGAAGGTCATCATCTCGCATATAACTGGACATTTGTGCGGGGTATGGGAATTGCCAGTTCACCACAATTTTTCGGAACTAATCCGGCCGAGGTCCGAACCGGAGGTCAGATTGGCACACGGGTACTTTCTGCAGAAGAGGATATTGCCAGAGATCTGGTGACTTCCCTGGATTCAATTCAAATGTCTGATGCCTATATTGATATAGAAGTGCCAAGTGACATTTATACCGCAGCCGAGCAAGAAATTGGCCCGCTTGAAGATACTGGGGTTAGTTATTCCCAGCTAACTTCACAGCAGCAGCTTATATTAATTGCTTTGATAGAGGAATTAACCTCGACTCAACCAGATGCTATTGCAGCGGCAAGAATGCGCCAAATTCGAGAAGATGGACTGGAAAATATTAAGTTTGTTTGGATTGGAAGTCGGGAGCGCGGTGATGCTCACTACTATCGTGTTCAGGGGCCAAGCTTTTTAATCGAGTATGATAATACCCAGAACGATGCCAACCATGTCCATCTAGTGTGGCGTGATTTCACTGGGGACTTTGGTCGCGACTTAATTCGTCTACACTACCAGGCGGTGGCGTCCGAATTCGGTCCTGAACACAACCACTAAATATTGAAGACGAGAAAATAGTTTAGGAGATAATTATGGTGGGCTTAGGAACTAAGTTTAAAGCAACTGTCTTAATCATCACACTTTACCTAGGCCCGTTTGCAATTGCTCAAAACAGTGATGATATCCTGACGCTCTATGAACGAGGTCAGCCGTTCACCATAAATACATTCGAAGTTGAGAATGTAAGAGTTGTACCACTTGGTAAAGGGTTGGCTAATCCATTTGATTTTGCGTTCAGAGAAAATGGCGACATTTTAATCACTGAGCGTTACACCGGTAAGTTGCGAGTGATTCGTGATGGTCGCTTGTTAGAAAATGATCTTTCTGGTGTTCCCGAAGTTCTAACCGGGGTGTTTCGGTCTGGATTGTTGTCGGTAGCTCTGCATCCAGAAGATGACAATGTTATTTATTTCTCTTATCACAAAGCAATTGAAGTAGAAGGTGAAGAGGAGCGAGCTGTAACTTTGGTGCGAGCACGCATTCAGGAAGATCGTTTAACTGACGTTACCGAAATTTTTCAAGCAAAGGGATTGGACAGAGGCATCGCAGCGACTAAGTTACTGTTTACTCCAGATAACAAGCTTATGATGTCAATTGGTGGAGCCTATGTTTATGCAGGCTATGGCGATTACGCGCAGGATCGCACTAATCATTATGGTAAATTGTTACGTCTGAATGACGATGGCACTCCGGTGGAGGACAATCCTTTTGTAGAAAATGGCGAGTTTCTTCCGGAAGTTTATACCGTTGGGCACAGAAACATTATTGGTATGGACTATCACCCTGAAACTGGCGAACTGTGGGCAACTGAAAACGGGCCCCAGGGTGGAGATGAAGCCAATATAATTCAGGCTGGGAGTAACTATGGCTGGCCAATTGTTTCCTATAGTAGACAGTATCGTGGCGACTGGGTTAGTAACGAACAATGGTCTGGAGAGTTTGTCCAGCCCACAGTAATTTGGTGGCCTTCAATAGCACCTGCGGGCATTTCCTTTTATTCCGGTGAACAATTTCCAGAGTGGCAGAACAATTTATTCGTAGGCTCCATGCAGGAAGGTCGCATTCCTGGTACGGGACACATTGAGCGCGTTGTATTTAACAGTCGTGGAGAAGAAATTCGACGCGAAGCAATTCTGCGTGAACTTAAATCTCGCATCACTGGTGTTAAACAAGGTCCTGATGGAAATCTTTACGTACTGGTCGATGAAGAAGATGGTGCGCTATTACGCATCGAGCCAGCGTTATAGCAGAA
>DFQD01000077.1:0-748 GCA_002377605.1 Gammaproteobacteria bacterium UBA3498
AGATTTTTATCTTGTACGCCTCCCGCTAATAGATCAAAGCGTTCTCGCGTAGTCGAATTAGTAAATGCATTGCTGATAAATAAAATTTTATAACGACTACCCCCATCGGTGATGTATTCATAGTCGCCACCAATCTCCCAATTATCATTTTCCGACGGTGCGTCTTCTCTTTGAAAAGTAGTAAGATTCGGTTGAACTTTTAGATCTATTGTGTGACGCAATAGCTCGCTAGGTCGATCACCATCGGAATAAAGCGCATTGATACGCGCAGAACTGCTTCCATTTATTTCGTAATCTAAATTAGTACTGAAAGTCGAATTGCTTCCATCTGATTCGCGAATCTCTCGAATAAAATCATTAGGCGAAAAATCTCCAAGGATTGAATTTTCCTTGCTAATACTTTTTGAGTAATTATCGCTGTGGCTGGCACTTACTAAAAAATTTAAACCCTCAATTTGCCCGCTGTAAGAAAAAGTTCCTGATGGAGAAATTGTATTGTTATCAGATTGCGAAGCTTGCGCTTGATACTGCATCGTAGAATCAGTAAAAGTTTCATATAAAACTACGTTAACTACCTGACCACTACCACGCACATCTAGCTCACCTGAAGTACCACGTATAATTTCAATATAGTTAACCTGATCTGCAGTAATTCGAGTTAACTGGCCACCGGTACTATTGTTCTTGCCTGCAGTACGCTTGCCATTAATTAGAATTTCGCTCCCTCGGTTACCGCCACCGAATCCCC
>DFQD01000077.1:1138-5104 GCA_002377605.1 Gammaproteobacteria bacterium UBA3498
CCACCACCGAATCCACCACCACCCGGTGATCCAAAGCCACCGCCAGCATCTAAACCAGGAATACGGTCCAACATATCTTGCGCGGTAACCGGAGCCCACTCAGAAAAATAAGTAGCAGCATAGCGCACCGTCGAATCTTCACCGACATTGTCCTGAGCGAAAGCAGTCTGATTAACCGCAGCGATCAACAAAGCTAATATGCTGGATATAAGGACCTGTTTTGAAAACATATTTTCTAACGTAAATAAAATTGGGGGCGAGTATGACACAAGCCTGTTCGCACAGATGTCATAAATTGTATGCAAGTGGATAAGCCCAGGAAATTAAACTGATTTCGAGTAAGAATATTTGTCGAGAAACAGACGACCAAACATAAAGTAATTTAAAACAAATCTTTACTTCAATACATACTTCCGTAGGGCCATACCGGCAGTAAGAGATCCGTAAATATTGCCTTGCTTATCTACCACCACGCCTTCTTGGGTTCCATCTTCATGGGGATCATCTAGAAACAGAGTAACTTTTCCATCGTGCACACTAGCAACTCTTATTCCTTCGTCATAGCCAGGATTACTCCTCTGTGTCGAAGATGAGTCGGTAACATAAAGCATGTCATTATCATCTATAAATATTCCACTAGGCCTGCCAAACTGTTCCCATTCAAGAATAAAATTTCCTTCTTGATCGAATACTTGAATTCGGTTATTGCCTCGATCACCGACAAACAATCTACCGAGAGAATCCATCGCCAAGTCATGGGGTACGGCAAAGTTTCCGGGCTCAGATCCTCTATCTCCCCAGCTCAAAATAAACTCTCCTTCGGAGTTGTACTTCATGATGCGACTATTGGAACCGCCACCATGACCATCGCCGATGAAGATATCTCCGTTCGGTGCGACTAAAACTGCTGAAGGTTGGTTAAACTCATAAGCACCATCTCCAGCAATCCCAGGCTTTCCCAGCTCCATGAGTACTTCACCGCTTGGGCTGAATTTGAAAACCTGATGGCCTTTGCCATCTCTGCGAGGGTCTTCACCGTTTGGCCCTTCTCCATCAGTTACCCAGACGTTGCCCTCATGATCTACGTATACACCGTGAGGGCGCACAAACATGTTGGCGCCAAAACTAATAAGATGATTACCCTCTAAATCAAACTGCATAACCGGGTCAAGACCCGATCCAACACAGTCATTCGCACCACAACGATCGAAAATCCAAAAACTACTGCCATCAGGATGCAAACTAATGCCAGCAGTCGAACCAATAGTTCTTCCTTCAGGCATTTTGAAAAAGTTATAGTCGATTTCAAAGTCTTCACTGGGAGTGAATCGCTCATCGTTAACCTGAGCTGTAATGCCCAAGCTTACAAAAGCAACAGTTACAATCGTAAACAGTTTGCTCATAGTATGAGTCCTGATCCTCTTTTGACCCTTAATTAGTTTCTTAATGCAAAAGTCGATAAACTGTTTCCAGAAATCACAGAAACATATTGCACGCCATCTACCATATAAGTGACAGGCGCCATTACGATCTGACCACCTAGACCAACATTCCAGAGTAGCTCACCATTCTCTGCATCGATTGCATGGAAATAGCCTTCACGCCCGCCAGTAAACAAAACATCGGTAGTTGTAGTCAACATACCACTATCACTGACATCAAATTGATTATATGACCAGGCCTCTTCGCCAGTTTGTGGATCCATAGCTTTTAACGAAGCATATCCGACCTCGTCAGTCCAATTGTTAATCGGATTAGTACGCCCAATTCCAATAGTAGGCGCTCCGGGGGATGGTGCTAATACAGAGAACCCTCCTCCCAGAAACGCTTGGCCTGGCACGTATTCTGACTCTTCTGCTCTGTATATAGTGGCGTAGTTTTCCCAAGCACTAAAATAGAACAAGCCAGTATTAGGATTATAAGAAGGTGGATACCAATTAGTTCCACCCTGATTGCCAGGATAAGTTGGCTCCCCTTCTGGTTGCGGCGTAGGAATCGGTCGCCCATTTTCATCCAGGCCACTAGACCAATTCACTCGAACATAGGGTTTTCCTTCCAAGAATTGACCATTGGTCCGATCTAATACGTAGAAATAACCATTCCGATTAGCCCACATCATCAGTTGCTTCACCTCACCACGCCAAATCATGTCGGCTAATACAGGAACCTGAACCGAATCGTAGTCATAGCCGTCATTGGGTGTGAACTGAAAATGCCAGGTTAATTCGCCAGTATCCGCATCCAATGCTATGACAGAATCTGAATAAAGATTGTCTCCAGGACGTTGACCAGCATTCCAATCAGGACCAGGGTTACCAACACCCCAGTATGTCAAATTCAGATCAGGGTCAAAGGAACCGGTAATCCAAACCGGCGCTCCGCCGTGTTCCCAATCGTCTCCTTCCCAACTGTCATGACCTGATTCACCAGGCCCAGGAATAGTGTAAGTCTTCCAGGCTTCTTCACCTGTCTCAGCATCATAAGCAGCAACATAACCACGAATGCCGAATTCTCCACCACCAACACCCACCATTATCTTGTCTTTAACTGCCAAGGGAGCCATCGTGACTGAGTAAGCGAGGTTTACATCTCCGACCTCAGTTTTCCATAGAAGCTGTCCATTAATACGATCGAGAGCGAGTAGATTTGCATCTAGGGTTCCCATGTAAACTTTGTCATTGAGTACCGCTACTCCGCGATTGTTTGCGCCACAACAAACTCTCGCATTGTCAGCATTCTGGTGGCGATACTTCCAAAACACCCTGCCGGTTACCGCATCAACTGCCATTACACTATTAGGCCGTTCGGTAACATACATAATGCCATCAACGATTATCGGATTGGATTGCCAAGCACCGAATACCTGATTTTGGAGCACCCACTTTAGCTCTAGGTTTTCCACATTCTCTTTAGTTATCTGATCCAACAAACTATGGCGTTGGCTCATGTAGCCGCCGTTATAGGTTAGCCAGTTATGCGGCTCCTCATGGGCGTTTAAGATTCTGTCATAAGGAACTTGTGCGGATAACTGAATTGTAGCGCCTAAGCCGAAAATGAAAATTAGTACGTGTATAAAAGAATTAACTGGTTTCATTATTGACCTCGTAGAGTTAATAAATAGCCAACCACATCTGCAACCTCATCGCTGTTTAATGTTGTCGGTGACTTACTAGGCTGCATGCTGATTTCATAATTAACGAGATCAGATTTTCGAAACGAACGAAGCTGCTCATTGGAATCAATTACTTGAACCGTATAAGTATCTTCATTCAAGCGCCGACCAATAACTGTCTCTTCATCCCGTGTTACGATTCGAATTGACCTGTTAATTGGCAATATCGCTGCCAGAGGATTCAATAAATTTCTTTGTAATGAAGCTGGTGTTCGAATTGCACCAATCTCCGATAAATCAGGCGCGGTTCTTGGTCCCACACCATCAACTCGATGACAATTTGCACACTCTCCTTTGCCTTCGAATAAAATCTGCCCACGGACCGGATCACCGATGCGAATCGCTACTCCTTCAGGATCAAACCCAGCTCTAATATAAGCAACGATTGCGTTGAGGTCGTTATCGCTTAATCCAAAAGCAGGCATTTGGCCTTCTCCGGCGCCCGAATACACAACCCGGCGTATGTCATCATCTGAGCGCACGGTCCTGAAGAGTCCAGTGCGAAGATTGACACCATCGACGATATCCCCCTGAGGGCCGTGGCATAAAGCACATTCGCGAGAGTAGATTCGACTCCCTCGCTCAATAGCCTCGGTAGCGTATGTGTGATCTCCCAATTCCTGAGCAGAGGTAATAAAGGTTAAACTGAGAGTGACACCCAGTATTAACCATGTACTCAGGACATGGATCCAAATTAACAAGAAATTCAGCAAGGACTTCATGACTTTAGATACTTCAAGGTTGTTTTTAGGAAGGCTGAGAATAATAGGAATTAGATTTCAGGTCCATGACTC
>DFQD01000144.1 GCA_002377605.1 Gammaproteobacteria bacterium UBA3498
TTGAGTGGCGATGTTTAAACGAGTAAATCCAGATTGCCCGATAGCATCCATGGCCGTGACCACGGATTGATGTGTCGCTTCCGCATCGGCGATTAGAATTATTGGTAGGTCGTGATCGCCCTCAGACTCCAATTCTAATCCGCGAATCAGTGTTTCGACTCGATTGTTAACCAACGCCCTGCCATTAATCAAATAGCTACCTTCCCTAGCCACAATTATTTCAATTTGAGCTTCTTGAACCTCAGCAAGTCTCGCATTTGCTTCTGGCAAGTTTACCAGCAATCGAGTTTCACGACTGAAAGTAGTTGTGACCATAAAAAAGATTAACAACAAGAAGACGACATCAATGAGTGGAGTGATATTAATGGAAAGTTCGCTTCTTATTGAGCGTTTAAATTTCACTACTGTTTTACTTCCACACGTCTATCACTATGAATTGCATCAACCAATTTGGTTGATTCCTGCTCCAAACTAAGTACTAGTGAATCTACTTTGCGAGTAAAGTGACGATGGAACATATAAGTAGGGATTGCAACAGTGAGTCCAGCCGCAGTAGTAATTAGAGCTTCCGATATTCCACCTGCCAAGGCATTTGCATTGCCAGTTCCTTGTAACATTATTTCGCTAAAAACCCGAATCATGCCAACTACGGTTCCTAACAAGCCAAGTAGTGGCGTTATCGCTGCAATGGTTCCCAATGTATTTAAATACCGTTCCATATCATGCACTACTTGAGCAGCAGTTTGCTCGATACTTTCGTTCATAGCAGTGCGACCATTCTTAGAACTAAGCAACCCCGCCGCAAGAATCTGACCAAGGGGGGAAGACAACCGTAATTCCCTTAACTTCGTAGAATCGAGTTGATTGTTCTTCAGCCAAGTCCATACCTGGGCTACCACATATTTTGGAGAAATGCGTGTTGCGCTTAATGTCCAGAATCTCTCTATAACGATGGCGATAGCCACGATTGAACAAAGTAGGATAGGCAACATCAGCCAACCCCCGGACCTAACTATCTCAGCCACTCAAACACCTCCCTCTCGTCGCCGTGATAAGTTACCATATTCGCACTTTACCTCCGTAATTAGTGTCCCAAGCATACTCAGTGCATGCGGCCTGCTAGGGCCATTATTCAAAATCATATCCGTCCAAGGAAAGAGTTTGTGCTTCCTAACGTCAATCTATTGCGGCAGGCTAGCCCAAAATTTTTTGAACTACCAAATTAGGAGAGAATCATTCCGCCCGCAACGCTTCTGCTGGCTGAATAGCTGCCGCTCTTCGCGCTGGATAGACTGTTGCAAGTAATGCCAGGATAAATACCCCAGCGATAACGAACACCACATCAATAAAACTCAGTTGTGATGGTAAGAAATCAATTGGATAAACTTCCGCATTCAAGAGCTGAATTGAAAATGTCTCTTCAATAAATTCAGCAACATTCGTTATTTGTAAAGAACCAATAACACCAAGCACCAAACCAATAGCGATTCCAGATGCGCCGATTAAACATCCTTGCCACATGAAGATTCGATTTATTAGTTTCGGGCTGGCACCTAGCGTCCGCAAAATTGCAATATCACCTTTCTTATCACGCACGATCATGATTAGACTAATAATTAGATTAAACGCGGCAACTCCCACCAATAACCACAACATAAAACTAATAATACTGCGAGAAAAAACGATATTTTCATAAATCGCCCCGAACTGGGCGGTCCAGCTTGATATTATAAAGGTATTGGGTAACTCAGAGGCTAACTGCAAGCGGGTATTATCAGCTTGCATCACGTCATCAGTTCTAATTCTTAATCCATTAGACGGTGCTCGCAAACGAAACAGTGCGCGAGCCGCTGTGATATTTATTACCACCAGCTCGGCATCTAGTTCTTGGCTACCGACACGAAACACTCCTACTACCTCGAATTGCCTGAAATTTGCCAAAGGCGTTAATGGATTTAAAGTAATCGATGGCGAATATAAATCCACCTTATCTCCGAGCCTGACCTGTAATCTTTGTGCCAAAGTTTCGCCGATAATAATTCCCCAACGTTCATTTTCTAATTGAGCAAGACTTCCTTGATTTATAAACCGATCAATTTCAGAAACTGTAGGTTCCAGTTCAGGATTGATGCCATTTACCACCACTCCTTTGCTGCCCTCTTCTGTAGCAACTACACCCGCTGCTTCTATGACCGGTGCAGCAGAAATAACTCTAGGAAATTCATAAGTCGTTTGAGCAATTTCGTGCCAAGCCTCGCTACTGAGGTTTGCATCGGAAGTCACAGTAACATGAGGAACTATCCCTAATATATTCTCCCGCATTTCTTGATCGAACCCATTCATTACAGAAAGTACAGTTATCAGAATACCTATACCCAGCGATAAGCCAACGATAGAAATAGCCGACATAAAGGAAACTAGATGAGAACGCTTACCGACTCTTATATAGCGCGTAGCAATGAATTTAGGTATTGAGGTAGGTGCTTCACTCATGCAACCGTCCATCTTCTAATATAAGTTTACGATCCATTGATTTAGCTAATCTTTCATCATGCGTGACAACTATAAAACTTATAGTAAGAGCCTGGTTGAGATCCTTCATCAAACTTTGAATTTCTTCAGCGGTTTGTCGGTCCAGGTTGCCAGTTGGCTCATCCAATAATACGCACTGTGGTGCAGTTACTAGAGCCCGAGCGATGGCGACTCTCTGTCGTTCTCCGCCTGATAGTTCCCCAGGTTTATGCTCCTCTCTTGCCGTCAGGCCAACACTCTTCAACATGCTTGCAGCCTTGTTACGAGCGTCCTCGACTGATAACCCACCAATTAGCATTGGCATACAGACATTTTCTAAAGCTGTAAATTCGCCTAGCAAGTGATGAAATTGATAAACAAAGCCCAGATATTTATTGCGGAGAAAGCCGCGTTCTGTTTCATCAATCTTTGCAAGATCTTTACCCGAAACAAATACCGATCCACCAGTAGCGATATCTAGACCGCCTAGCAGGTTTAATAGAGTGGTCTTACCGGAACCGGAGCTGCCTACAATCGCAATCTGCTCACCAGACCGCACTTCAAGATTAATATCCTTAAGCACATCTATCACTTGCGGCCCTTGAGAATAAGCTTTCTGCAAATGGCTGCACTTGATGACTGCCTGGTTAATACTCATCTAGAACATTCCTATTCGTATCTCAAAACATCTGCTGGTTGTATTTTGCTAGCTCGATAGGCTGGATAAAGCGTTGCAAGAAAACTTATAAGTAACGCTGCAATGCAAACCATTAATACCTCACCAAAATCAACCTGGGTTCGCAAATGCGAGATAAAATAAATGTTGCCGTCGCCAAGTAAGAAATTAATAAGACGCTCCAGCACCAGGCTTAGTTCTGTCACGTAATTCGCCAGCAGAATTCCCAGCACTGCACCTATTACAGTTCCAAAAATTCCTGCCACCATTCCCTGCAAAACAAAAATCTTCATCACGCTGGAACGGCTCGCTCCCATAGTGCGCAAGATGGCGACATCAGCGGATTTGTCAGACACCACCATAACTAACGTCGAAATAATGTTCACTGCACCAATCACAACGATCATTAGCAACATAAAACTAGTTAGTACCTTTTCCATATTCAAGGCATTAAACAAATTTGCTTG
>DFQD01000137.1:0-2074 GCA_002377605.1 Gammaproteobacteria bacterium UBA3498
GTTCGAGAAGAACGCAATAGCCTGTCGACGCCAGCATTATAAAGCGTTAGATCCACCGCAGACCTTATCATTTGTGCGTCTTCCATTTGCATTACTTGATCCAATAAATCCTGTGCTGCATCCAGGCTTACGCTTCGAATAACTGATTTCACTTTGAGTAATGCAGCGGCGTTCATCGACAAAATGTCAAAACCCATTGCCATTAAAAGTACGGCTGCGCCCGGATCCCCTGCCATTTCCCCGCAAATACTCACTGGTTTTTCTTCTTGCTGAGCTTCTGAAACCACATGGCAGAGCGCGCTTAGTACTGCCGGATGAAAAGCGCTGTAAAGATTAGCAACCCGAGGATTGTTTCGGTCTACTGCAAGCAGGTATTGTGTTAAGTCGTTACTTCCGACAGAAATGAAATCGACTAACTTGGCTAATGCTCGGGTCTGGTAAACTGCCGCCGGTAATTCGATCAGCACGCCTATAGCTGGAAACTTTACATCGAGACGTTCCTGTATCAATTCTCGATGGGCACGCTTAATTAATTGCAATGCTCCATTAACTTCATTCACATTACTGATCATGGGTAACATGATCTGTAAATTTTCCAATCCTATACTTGCCCGCAACATCGCTCTAACTTGAGCCATGAAAATTTCTGGGTGATCGAGTGTTACGCGAATGCCGCGCCAACCGAGAAAGGGGTTTTCTTCATCAATGGGAAAGTAAGACAAGTCTTTATCACCGCCGATATCTAATGTGCGCATGGTAACCAACTTCGGAGCAAAAGCTTCCAGCTGTTCGCGATAGATTTCAGCTTGTTCCTGCTCTGATGGAAATCTTTCACTAAGCAAGAACGGAACCTCCGTTCGAAACAGTCCAATACCTTCAGCTCCTTGGTCTAACGACTTCATGACATCGGACATCAGACCAGTATTGACCCAGAGATGAACGCGATGATTATCAGCAGAGACACAGGGAATATCTTTAAGGTCTTCCAAGCCCGCAATCAATTGGTCCTGTTCTTTAATGGTATTTCTGTAACGGGTAAGAACGATATCCGATGGATTGCCAATGACTTCGCCTTTGTAGCCATCGATTATCACTTGCTTGCCGTCAAGCTGATTTAACGGAAGATCAACGACGCCCATTACAGTAGGAACACCCATAGTACGAGCAAGAATCGCAACATGAGAGTTACCCGAACCTTTAACAGATATCAGGCCATTGAGTTTATTTTTAGGAGCTTCCGCAAGCATTAAAGGTGTTAGTTCTTCACTAACCAGAATTGTATCTTCTGAATATTTAGTGGTTACCGGTTCTTTTTGTTGCAAATAAAAAAGTACCCGGCTACATAAGTCACGAATATCCACCGCCCGTTCACGCAGATAATCATCACTCATCATTTCAAAATTTCTTATGTGCTCATTAGCGACATAGGCGAGTGCACCCTGTGCCCAGGAACCCATTTTTATTCTTTCTACAACTTCATTACCCAATGCATCATCATCCAGCATACTCACATAAACATCGAAAAGCTGACGCTCCTCCTCAGCAATCTGATCGGCTATTTGCGTGTTGAGTACTCGCATATCTTTCTGCACTGCGTTCAGGCAATTATTGAAAAACTCTATTTCCTTTTCTATATTTTTGGTTTGTCTTTCTGGGATTTGGCTGAGATCTGCAGGTGGGAACACCACCACGACCTCGCCAATAGATACTCCTGAAGATCCTGAAATTCCAGAAAATACTGTATCTGACACCTTGTGCCCTGAGGGGCTTAATCCTTGAATCGCGCCAGTTGCTTCTGCATGAGCAATAACTCCTGCCAATTGCGCCGACAATGTGATTAGAAAAGCTTCCTCGCCTTCATCGAAGGAGCGACGTTCTTCATGTTGCACTACTAAAACGCCCAGTACCGAGCGGTGATGAATAATAGGCACCCCAAGGAAAGCGTGAAAAACTTCCTCCCCTGTTTCTTCTATATAGTGATAGCTGGGGTGCTTCGAAGCATCTTGCAGATTTATAGGTTCAGCGTGTTTAGCAACTAGTCCTACCAACCCTTCGCCGACATCTAAACCTACAT
>DFQD01000137.1:2447-16897 GCA_002377605.1 Gammaproteobacteria bacterium UBA3498
GTATCGAATAAATAGACAGAACAGACTTGGGTATTTAGTGATTCTCGCACGCGACGCACGATAATATTCAATGCAGATTGTAAATTTTTAGCTGCATTGACACTCTGAACGATACCTCGCAATTGGTCGAGCATATCTCTTCCTTACTCCATCGAAGCAATTATTCTGGCCGTATTTTGAGACTTCTCTCTTGGTTGAGAGAATAAACATTTCCAGCAAAGCTCAAACGGTGGGGTTTTTGTAAAGCGCACAGAACTTTACTATTGTTGCTTTATGTAATTATTGAGCGGGGCTTCTAATTCAGTAAGCGCTCTACGATATACGTCTCTCTTAAACTCAATTACTTGTGCAACAGGATACCAATAATTGACCCAACGCCAATCGTCGAACTCAGGTATACAGGCCTTGTTTAATTTAACCTGGCTATCATCACTTTCTAAACCGAGTAAAAACCACTTTTGTTTTTGCCCAATGCAAAGTGGATCACTATGATAACGAATATAGTTTTCAGGCAGACGATAATGCAACCAGTCTGTAGTTTGATGAAGAATCCTAACATCCTTTTCATCTAGACCAACCTCCTCATCCAACTCACGATAAAGAGCTTGTTCCAGAGATTCGCTTTCTTTAATTCCGCCCTGAGGAAACTGCCAACCTGCTTGCCGGATTCGCTTAGCCCACAGCAATTCACCGAGCCGATTACAAATTACAATTCCCACATTTGGGCGATAGCCCTCTGAATCAATCATACCCATCAATCATTGGACAAATATATGAAGCTATTGTTTCACAGAATTTCCAGGCGGATCAACGGCGAAAGCTAATAATAATTTCTCTTTTTAAAGGTTTATCAATAAGTTAGCTGGTTAATTCCGCTGATATTAATGGCAATTCACACCATAAATTAACGAGAGATAGAACTGGTGCCACGCTATAATCGTTAGTTTTTGGATCTCGACATGCCTCAGCGCCTTGCCCTTTTTGACTTAGACAACACTCTGCTTGCTGGAGATAGCGATCATGCTTGGGGAGAATTTCTAATCGCACATCAGCTGGTGGACGGGGATTCACATCGCCAGAAAAACGATGGCTTCTATCAAGACTACTTGAAGGGTCAGCTGGATATCCACGCTTATGTCTCGTTTACTCTTGCGCCAATTTTTTCTTATTCCTCGAAGCAAAGAATAGCTCTGCACAAAGAATTTATGGAACATTCTATTCATCCTCTACTATTAGGTAAGGCGTTCGACTTGATTGAGGAACACAGAGCCGCTGACGATTATTGCGTAATTATTACGGCCACTAATCGTTTCATAACCGAACCTATAGCAAGTTTATTCGCTGTAGACTCATTGCTGGCAACAGATGTTGAAATAGTAAAAGACAGACTGACTGGCAAAATTGTTGGCATTCCCTGCTATCAAGAAGGAAAAGTAATGAAACTCCGGAATTGGCTGGAGATAAATGAATCAGAACTTTCGTTGAAAAATAGTATTTGCTATACAGACTCTATCAACGATTTACCCTTACTCGAGACAGTTACGACTCCAATCGTCGTAGACCCAGATCAACAACTCGAAAAGATTTCCGTCGAAAAAGGTTGGCAAAACCTTAGCCTTCGTGGGTAAATAGCAATAGCCCGAACTTCGGGAACAGCAAGATGCTTAGAATAGCGCTAGTCCTAATGGGGGCATTGCTCGCTAGTTGTAGCAACGATGAGCGACCCACCACAGAATCCAGCAATAGCGGCGCGGCCGTTGGAGAATCTTCGCTGGCGCTCGGCCCTTCCCTGGACGCCTCAATCCGAAATATCTTGATTGGATATCTCAATCAAATAGATATCGATTACAACGCTTTGGGTACTGCATTAACCTCTTTTGAACATCAAGTAGCAGAATTCCTGGAACGTCCGCAAACATCCAGCATGAATTCTATACGCAGTGGCTGGCTTAGTGCTCATTCCAGATACGAACTAACTACCCTGCACCGCTATTTTGCAGAACAAATTCTTAGCGAAGAAGAAATATTAGCCCTGTATCAATTTCAGTACCAAATGAATCATTGGCCAATTCTTCCTGGATATGTCGACTATGTTGAAGCATACAGTGACAGCGGAATCGTCAATGACATTAACGTAAATCTAGATATCCTCACGCTAAGAGAGCAACACGGAGCCTTCGACTTGGCCGAAGTTTCTCTGGGGTTTCATGTTTTGGAGTTCTTAATCTGGGGAGAAAATCTTAACCAACAGGACGAGCGTCCTCCTTCTGACTATTTTGTTATTACCGAACTCAATGCCTCAGAAATTGAAGGTGGCTTTGAATTAGATCAACTGAGTAACAATAGAAGAAGGAAAATGCTGCTTCTCAATATAGAAGCTCTGCTCGCTGATTTTAACAGTAGTCGAGAAATCTGGTCTTTGGGAAGTGAAAATTTCCGCAACGAGTTGAATCTACTGAGTAGCAGTGAAATTATTGTTCTATTATTAGAAGCAATAACCAACATGCTCACGGAGGAAATGTTAGTTCGCTCACTCTATCCGATGCTTAACGGTGAATATATCGAAAGTATTCAATCTCCTTTCAGCCACTCCACACAGAACTCGGTATCAGCCCAATTAAGTAGCATAGAACGTCTGTTAACAGAAACAACTGCGGATGATGGAAGTAGTCTGGGTTCAGTTTTGACTTTTCTCTCCAGTAGATTTGAAGAATTCTTTTATCAAAACTTCGATGCCAGCAAGGAATGTTTGATATTGTTTTACAGTACTCTGGATGCAACAGAAGAATCGACCATATCTACCGACGCTGAGTTTGAGATTGCGGAGTGTATTAATCTATTAACCAATATGATTGATTACTTAGAACAAATTAAGATAACTCTTGCTACTTCGATTTAATTTAAGTGAACCTCTACGATTAAATCATCAGCCAGTCGTTCAATTTCTCGTTGCAATAATTCTAACTCTAAACCAACTGGCACCTTTAAGTTTGCTTTAGCCTTAAACAATATGTCACTGGACATAGGAGCTGAAATGCACTCGGTAGAAAGCTGTTCTACGTTAACAGATAGACTGGCCAAGGCGTGCGAGAATTCGCGGATTATGCCCGGACGATCATTACCAATTAGATTTAGCTCAACCGTTTGCGGAGATTCAATTTCGACATCACTATTAGCTCGTTCAATCACCAAAGTTAACTGATCAGAAATCCCATCCAAAGCTGATATCAGCTGATCGGCCTCACTGTCATTCACGCTTACTCTCAGAATGCCAGCAAATTTTCCAGCTAACTGTGACATGCTGCTTTCTAACCAGTTACCAGAGTTATCTGCAATTACTTCTGCCAGCGATTCAACCAAACCGGGCTTGTCTTCTCCAATTGCAGTGAGCACTAAATAGGTAGTCATAATCAAAATAATCCAATTTGTTGGTTTAGGATGTCGTTCATCGATGAAGATTTAAAGACTAGTATGGAATCCGCAATAGGTACTAATTGTTTTTCAATATAAAAATCGTAGTCGATGGGTGCACGTCGATAAAGACGTGGTTCGGGCCCATTACTAGTCATTATGTATTCTATCCAGCCACCAGACTTATATAAACTGGACAAATTCATTTCTGTTCTTATCGTTTCTGCTTTGCGGGCCGCTTGAACGTGAGGTGGAACATTTTTCACATATTCATGCAATTTGCGCCTGAGTCTCCTTCGCAATACAAGCTCTTCTTCAAACTCGCCATCCTGGAGGCGGCAGACTAAATCTTTAATGTATTCTTCAAATGGTTCTTCCAGAAATATTTTCTTGTACAGTACTTGTTGAAACTCTCTCGCTAAAGGCGACCAGTCGCTTCGCACCGTTTCTAACCCTTTAAAGTGGACTTCATTATTTGCTCCTAGGCCGGCGTAGCGCTTTTTACTTCCAGTATCTGAACCACGTAAAGTTGGCATAAGAAATTTTCGATAGTGAGTCTCAAACTCCATATCTAAGTAACTGGTGATGCCGTGTTCGCTCTCTAATTTTTCTTGCCACCAACGATTCAAATCAGCTGCAAGAAAATTTCCAATTTTCGCGACCTCCTGTTCACGCACTTTACCTAGCAAAACAAAAACAGAGTCAGTGTCCCCATAGATTACCTTATAACCCTGCTTTTCAATGTATGCTTTGCTCTGAATAATGATTTCGTGTCCACGCTTGGTTATTGAACTCACCAGGCGAGAATCAAAGAAGCGACAACCAGTAGTACCCAACACTCCATAAAACGAATTCATAATGATCTTGATAGCCTGGGATAGAACTGAGTTTTTTCGGGCCTTGGCCCGATCTCGGGCGGCCCATAAATTTTCAATTAGCTCTGGAAGAATGAATTTATCCCGTGAAAATTTTCCACCATCGAATCCTTCTATGGGACTTTCTTCTTTTAGACCTTCGATTAAGGCCAAGGGGTCGATATGAAAGCTTCGAATGATGCTAGGATACAGACTCTTGAAATCCAGGACGATAACATTGTCATGAATACCAGGTATGGATTGCATGACATAACCTCCGGGACTGATATTTTTGGATGGCAGTTGGCTCCGGGCCGGAGCTACATAGCCTTTGCGGTGCAACCTAGGTAAATAAAGGAAATCAATTGCCGCCACCGATCCACCGTAACGATCCATTTCCAGTCCGGTTAGCTGGCTCCGTCCGATAGCAAATCCCAAAAGATTTTCGTGTTCGAAGATGTCCCAGACCAGGCGACAATCTTCAAGATTGTAATTTGCAAGTGCAATCTTGTCTTCATTGAACAACCGAGTTATTTCTCGACTTCGCTCATCAACGTCGTCGACTAGCTTGCCGCGACTGAGTAATAAGCGGGAGACATATTCAAGAGAAAAATTCTCAAACTGATAGGTTGCAGAACGCATCAGTTCTATCCCGTCTAATACTACTCGGCCGGGAACAAGCGCATAAAAACGCTGCTCACTGTCCCTTGACTGACGCCAGCTAATTAATTCTCGATTCCTCCCCAGCGAAAGTTTTACTTCGGTTTTGTCAGCGAAGTCTTGCAAAGCCCGAAGGTCGAAATTGACGACATTCCAACCCATTAAGACATCGGGATCTAATTCTTCTATTTTTTGTATAAAGGTAATGATTAATTGTTTTTCATCTTTAACAAATTCAAGTTCGTACTTGAGCTTACCGTCTGATTCGACATTGCGGTTTTTACCATCACCAATCATAAGAACGATTGAAGTTTTGTCAGAGTATATGGCGATAGAATAAAGCTGATTGACTCCGTAATCTGTTTCGATGTCAAGGGAGATAGCATTTAGATCAGGACGATAATCGTCGGGCTTCAGCAGGGCATGATTAAGATTTTTATACCGCCCTCTTTCCTGCACTTCTCCTTGAAAAGTTACACCACCGGTAAGAAACCTTTCCATTAAGAATCGATCGGTGGGCTTGATGTCCGCTTCCATTAAGTGAACATCTCGAATTTCAAGCCGATCTCGATTGTCGAACAGTTTTCTTTGGCTCGAAAAATACAATGCCGATACCGGATCACCGGCGAAATTAGTTAGCTCAGTGACACCAATACGCCAACCTTTTTGTCCGCTAAGGATCTTTTCGACCGCTTCGATCTGATCGCTGGGGAAAAAACAAACCGCTTCCTGCTGCTTTAAATGCATTCGCAATGGGCCGGTGTCAGATCTAAACCAGAATACCAATTCCAAGCCGTCATTGGTTTCAAGCCACTGCCGAGTTAGAAGAAATGCTTTATGAGAATTGGCTTGATCGGAGACTGCAGACACATCTCCAGAATACTAGGGGACCATTCTAATTACCATATGCTGGCAAACAGAATAGCCCCTAGGAAAACTAATATTTTTAGATGGTGACCTGACGGGGGAACTGTCCAAAGTCTTCCCAAAAACTTACTTTCTCTGGGAGTTCTTCGTTAGTTGGTTGAATATTTCCATTCACGTCAGTAACTCGGGATACGATTGTGTGCTCTCCAGAACTTGGGTTATCCCAATTGAAACTCCATAGCTTCCATGAGTACTTGGTATTGCGTGGACTGAGTTGTGCTCTCTGCCACGGGCCATCATCAATTTTTACTTCAACACTTTCAAGCGGCGTGCCATCGTTAAGAACGAATCCCTGAATCGCATAGTTACCACCGGTTTCTAAAACTCGGACAATGGCAGATTTTAAATTCAGAGTGGTTACTGAATTCTCAACCCATCTTTCAACACCACCAACATTGACTCGTTTCAAAGTTACATAATCACGACCCATAAAACGACCCATATAACGAGTGTTTTGAACATGAATCTGTGTAAGCCACTTCACGTTTGCAACACCATACCAACCAGGAACTAATAGTCGTACTGGTTTGCCATGATAGTGCGGCAACGGCTCACCATTCATTTCAAAAGCAAGCATGTTTTCTGGGCGTATTGCGTCTTCTATGGAAAGGCTACGCGCAAATGCTTTGTCAACTTCTCTTCCACGAATTTCTTCCTGTCCTACATCGGCGGCAAAGAAAACAACTTCCTTTGCACCATCCTGAACGCCGGCAGCTTCAAGGATGCTTGTAAGCGTTACGCCACGCCAATTTGCGTTGCCGATTAATCCATATAAGAGTCGCTGACTGTTGCCACCGCACTCGAATCCAACTTCTTGCTCGATTACATCTCCATTCATTAAATCACTGAGGGATAAGTCGAGTTCGTTATCCACCATACCAGTGACTCTCAAACGATAGGAATCATTATCAACTTCTGGTTGACCATAGTGCTGAACTAGATAGAAATCTTCATTGGAAGTGATAAACGATGTGATCTCTCTCGTATCCTGCCAATGAGTTGTGTTTGGCTCAATTGGTCGCCATTGAAATGCTTCGGAGGCATCATCGGTAAAGGGGATAAGTGTTTCACCTTGCGCTAAGGCAGGAAACAATAGGTTAGGTGCTGTCACTGCGCCTGCGGCTAGTACACCGGTACCTAAAGCGCCTTTGAGGACTTCGCGTCGACCTTGATTTTTAGGGCTGTCTTCGTGATTCATTGTTCTTCTCTCTCTTTATTAGGGTCGAAATTCTAATTTTTTAGGGTTAATTCTGCGAATAGGAGGAAACCTTATCACAACCAACCAGCATGTTCCCATATAGAGTCTTCAGGTTTACGAATCTATTTCTTCTTTTAGCTGGCACTCTTTTCTAATAGCAACCTTATCTAAGACCTGGGGCTGTTTTCCGGCGCATTTGCACTTCCCCTAAGAGACTGATTTCCATGGACAAGTATGTTTCCAGAACGTGCACACCCATGTTAATAAGTAGGGAGAAGTCATAGGGTAAAAACCCAATTAGTGTTGATGGCCGCCTGGCCCATGAACATGACCGTGAGCGATCTCTTCTTCACTTGCATCCCTGATTGCAATAACTTCAACTTCATAGTGCAAAGTCCTTCCCGCTAGTGGATGATTGAAATCCACATCGGCATGAAATTTTCCTGACTTCAAGATAATTACATTGTGCCAACCTTTGTCGGACCTAACTCTGGCTAGGCCTCCAACTCGCAGTGCTTTGACTCCGATAGGTAGCTGAAGATGCTTTATTGGGACTCTTTGCACTGCTTCCGGATTGCGAAGACCGTAAGCCTCTTCAGGCTTTAAAGTAATCTCAATCTTGTCGCCTTGTTTCTTTCCTTCCAGAGCCTGCTCCAGGCCAATTACTACATTGTGAAATCCGTGCAGGTAATAAAGAGGCTCGCCTTCTTTCGTGTGTTCCAACCAATCAGAGTGTTCGCCATCAGGAAGCACTTCGGACAAGCGGTAGTTGAAAGCGACAACTTTGTTTTTTGCAATAATATTTTCCTGATTCTCCGATTCGGAAGATTCAGTTGATTCCTGTTGCTTGTATGATTCAGCCATATCGAAAGCTTACTGTTGTATTTTGGATTTGAGATTTTAGCAGGTGTCCCGGAAACTCACTATTTCCAGAGTAAGTCAGTTAGCCGAAAGTGGCTGTTTAATGTATACTTACGGCCCTTTGGCGCAATGAGTAGTAGAGTTATGGCTAGTAAAGCAGCAAAAAAAGAATCAGTAGTTAACACTCGCGACGACTTAGCAGAACATATCGAAGCTTTTTTAAAAGCTGGAGGTAAAGTTCAACAAATTCCTTCCGGTGTGAGTGGTCAAACCTCCACCAGTGGCCCAAGGCAGATCGTTTTAAGCCACAAAACTAGTTAACTAGTAAATATCTATAAAAAAACAGGGAGATAGGGCACTATCTCCCTGTTTTTTATGCATTTCAAAAAATTAAATGGGTTAAAGTTGGCTGACGCTATAGCCTTTCTCGTTGAGCAGGTCCAACAGTCCACCGCTACCAACCAAATGAGCTGCGCCTACTAATACGAATTCCGTATCTCCATCCTTTAACATTTGTTCAATCTGTGTGATCCAGTTGAGGTTGCGTTGGCGCAATAGCGAATCATAGAGATCTGGCGCCTCTTTTCGCATGTCATTAACAAAAAGCTCTGCCATTTGCTCGTTATTGCCAATTCGCCATGCAGCAATCATGTCATCTATTACATCTGGGGTTTCCTCCAGATCTTCCAGTGACATCAAGATAAATTCGCTTTCATGACCTTCACCCATCGACGCAAGAAATCCAATCTGTTCCATGACAGTTTCTAATTGCCCAAGAGTTTTTGAGTCACCCATTGCACGGGTATTGAAATAAGCATCAACACCTTGGGGCGTAAATCCAATACGCTGAAATTCCAGTACCTGCAATGTACTAATCACCATGCCTGGTTTAAATTTTTCAAACATCATCATTAGCATTCCGGAGGTTGCAACGTATTCCGAAAGTGCGTCGTAAGCTTCATCGGATAAAACGGATTCAAGTGTTCTATCATCCTGATAGGTTAACTGCTGCAGTATTTCCCTTTGCACTGATATATCCGCCATCGCGGTTAAATCAGTTTCTAAATAAATTTCACTCGAAGTTTGATAAGCTTGCTCATATTCTTCAGGCAAGGGATAGTCACTCGGTCTTAATAAATGAACGGTGCCACCAATGAAGACTGTGTTTGATCCAGAGCTCACCTGCCAAACTGCTGAATCGGCAGTAGCATTGTTGATCGCCAGCATAGCACCCAGTGTTAGCAAAACCGTCCCTAAAGTTAGTAATTCTCTTGTTAAATACATGACTTACCCTTCTCGGTTTTTTTGTCACACTAATAAATACATTAGTATGCTTAAGACTCCATAAAAGGCAACCGAACGCTAAATAATTATGTCAAAGCTTTTATTTAAAATGCGTTATGCGCCTGAAGATGAAGCCCATGCAATACGTCAGCTCCTGGAAGATAATAATATTGAATATTTCGAAACTCATGCTGGCTTTTGGGGAATTTCAGTTCCTGCTCTCTGGGCTAAAAGAGAAGATCAGTTTGATCGGGCTAGAGAGTTAATTGACGAATACCAAGTGCAAAGAGCGGAACACTTTCGAAATGAGTTTAAAATGAGCAAGCAGAGAGGGGAAACTAAGACAATATGGGACAGTTTCTTGGAAGATCCCATTCGCTTCGTTATGTACATTGGGATGATTGTTCTAGTCCTGTACTTTTCTTTACGGTTTTTTTTATCATTCTAGTAATACACCGACGCAGAATTCATCATTCTTTTAAAGAAACTTTACTCTTATTCAGGACTGTTATATAAAACCAACAGACTAGTGTTAGCGGTTCTTATCAGGGGGGGCCTCCTAACATCCTTTGCGACCCTGGCAATCAAAGGAGGTGATCCCATCAATAGTCAATCTATTAAGGGAGCCTCCGGTTATTTCAGCTAGTACATAGTTGAAAAACTGGAGAGGAATAGTTAACACTGTTAGCATTTCTTAGCTCCCATACGGTAGAAAGCCCCGTTGTTGTTTCGGCAACAACGGGATTTTTGTTTCTGGGAGTTTGATTGCTACCGTGAACCTAAGTAACTGCGAAGCCGAATTGGAAAATTACGCTTCAATAACATTTGTTGAATATTCCATTGTTCGCGCGGATCAATATCTCTCAGATAGTGCACTTCACCACTATCTAACATCGCAATTGGAATTCCACCTTGAAATAACACTCGGTTCTTCAACAAGCGCGGTAATCTCCGATTTGGAAGAGTTAGGTTTAAAAAGTTAAGGGGATCACTGGCGGTTAGGCAATAGAAAGGTTGTTTAACTCCTACTTTGTTCTTTTTATCTTTCTTAAACTTTCGTAATGCATCCACAGTTTCTGGAAATGCAAACTGTTCCCCACCTATACCGGTTACAAATCGCCCACCTCTCAACACGCCACGCAATTCTAATTTCCGCAGATGTACTAAAAGTACTCTCCACGGAGGAGCATAAGATTCCCTTTCAAGCAATGATCGAATTAGTATGCCCCAACGTTGCAGATAAATACTGATCAATCTTTCGATTTGTTCTTCATCTAATACTTCCCATTTCCGGGTTGTTTTCTTATTAGGTTCTTCTTGCGCAAGTTCTAGTTGAAAGGTATTCAGTAAACTCCAACGACCTGCATCTTCTACGCCAAACATTGCTTTACGATTACGCCGTTTGTGGGCACTGGGTTTTTTGTTGCTAGGGGTTAGCAATGCGCGCAGTCCTGTGTAACTGTCACTGCAAACACGGCCATAACTAACAAGCTCCGCAAGTCCTTCTTCCAATTGAGTTTTTAACGTCCCTGTTCGGCTTTGAATCTGGTCGAAGAAACTTGCGCCGTGCTCTTTTAAGTCCTGTTCGATACGCTGCGCAATGCCACTGTACTCGATTGGCTCTTCGTTTAATTGTGTCTTTGCAAGTGCCTGCCATATATCCAAATTTTGTCTACTGGCCAGAGTAATTGGTGTACTTTTTATTGGGCCAATAGTTTTCTTATTGCCCGGCCGACTGGAGCTTAGCGGCAGGCTATATCTACCCCAGGCAACTTTTCCACTAATACATAAAACATCGAGCCAGCTGGGATCATAGCTTTTAACTCTGGCAGGATAGATATCCGCCTCCCACGCTGCAGCAGGACAAGCAATTCCATCCAGTAGATTTAGAGCATTCTGCAATTGGGTCTGACCATCTACCCTAAGGCCTTGCTCTGAGCTTTCTTCTTTTACAGGAATCAGTTGATGATGATCGAATAGAAACTCGGTAAATGTTTCCAGAGACACCGGCTTAATCGCCTTACGATGAGAATCGATGGTATAGCGGTGAATTCTTTGGAGGAGGCGACGCTCACACCATTCTATTTCTTTGCCAACATTTGCCTTATCAAGCAATTCGTCAATGCTACTATTTGTAAAGTTGCCCCGGATAACAAAACCTTCGACCTCTAATGCAATTAGAGCTGCATTAATTTTTTTATAGTCCAACTGCAACTCTTCTACTAGTTGGCTTGCATTGATTGGCCCCAGGCATTCTAGTCTGCCCCTAACTATTTCGATTAAAGCTTTTTCCTCAGTCCACTCCTGCTCTAATAAATGCTCAGGTAACTCAACGTGCTCTGAAAGTTCTGAAAAGATTGTGTGCAATTGTGGAAAAAGTTCTGCTGCGATCAACAGTTTATTTGGATGACTATTTAACTTAACCAATCGCTGGTCTTTTTCCAATTGTTCCTGCCAACGTCCATACTCACGTTTCGCAAATTCTTTCTCAGTGATGTAGCCAAGAGTCAGCAGCGCATCATGCAATTCTTCAGCGCAGCTTACGTAAGGCCAGGCTTCTTCTCTTAATCTTACGATTGCATCAGCATCCAGCAGACTAAAATCCTTTGCTTCGGCAGGATCGGCCCAACTGCGATTGCGGATTGCATTGGTTCGCCTTTCTTCAAACGGTGCATCATCGAGAAAAGCGTAGGGGCGGGCATTGATAATTTCCTGAGCAAATGGAGAAGGCTCCCTTAAATCTTTTGCTATCAAGGTGAGTGCACCACCTTCTATATCACTTATTAGTGATTCCAGTGCAGTGATATCCATCGCCTCGCTAAGACAATCGTTCACAGTTTGGTTAACCAGTGGATGATCCGGTACATATCGTTTGCCTGTGATGTTTTCCTGACACGCTATTTGATCAGGGAAAACATGGGCCACCAAATCTTCAGCATCCATGCGCTGAAACTGAGGTGGAACCCGTTTTCCATTACGGTTTCTTTGAATAGCCAGGGAGCGAGTTGCATTCCATCGCCAGCGAACTTCAAACATAGGCGCGTCCAGCATGGCCTGTATCAATACTTCACGTACAGTAATACTTTGTAGATACTTAAAGACTTCTTCCAATGGAAAGCTGTGAACTGAACCCAGTGAGATAACAATACTGTCTTCGTTGGCGGCAGCTTGTAATTCAAAGTTGAATGATTTACAGAAACATTTACGTAAGGCTAAACCCCATGCGCGATTGAGTCGGCTTCCATAGGGTGAATGGATCACTACATGCATGTCGCCCACTTCATCGAAAAAGCGTTCCATCACTACAGTTTCACGAGTGGGCATTACGCCTAGGGCATTAATGCCAGATTGTAGATACTCAACCAGTTGCACTGATGCCGATCGTTGCAAACCAAATTCATCGGCTAAAAATTGAATGGCGGCATTAGCAGAATCATTAATCAGCAGATCTGCTATGGTTTGTTTCAGATTTGATACCGAACTGGAAAGCTCTTGAGTACGACCAGGGCCTTCGCCAAACCAGAATGGAATCGTTGGTTGCATACCCTCGGCATCACGCACTCTTACCTTAAGCCCATCGACTCTTAGCATTTGCCAGGCATGGGTACCTAAAGTAAATACATCGCCAGGCAATGCTTCCAAGGCAAAGTCTTCGTTAAGACTACCAACAACAATGTCTTCTGGGTCTAAAACAACTTGATAATCAAACATGTCGGGAATAGCACCACCGTTGGTGATCGAAACCAGGTTAGCTCCTCGCCTCGCTCGTATCTTTTTATTAATTGCATCTAAATGTAGATGGGTTCCACGGCGACCTCTCCGAGTGGTGTATCCCTCCGCTAGCATCTGCACTACCGTATCAAATTCTTCTCGGTCTAAATCACGATAGGAATAAGAATTTTTGTACAACTTATAAAGGTCATCTAAATACCAACTGTCATCATCAGAACCTGATGCGGAAGGCTTGGAAGAAATTTCGGCAACAATTTGTTGAGCCAGAATATCCATTGGTTTTTCTGGCAGATAAATCTTATCTAACTCGCCATTCTTAACACAATTTAGTAAGGCTGTTGATTCAACCAGGTCATCTCGAGTTAAAGGAAACAGAATTCCTTTCGGTGTGCCATGGATGGAGTGACCGCTGCGACCTACTCTTTGTATAAAAGTTGAAATGCTTTTTGGTGACGAAAACTGAACTACTAAATCGACTGAACCAATATCGATACCCAGTTCCATTGAAGCAGTGGCCACTAATACTTTTAAGTCACCGACTTTTAGTTTTTGTTCCGCGTTATGGCGCAGATCTTTACTCATACTGCCGTGATGGGAACAAACAGAGTTATCGCCGAGTCTTTCAGATAATGCCAAAGCTAACCTCTCCGACAGACGCCTCGTATTCACAAAGACTAAAGTAGTATCATGCTGATGAATAAGATCGACTAGTCTTCGATACAATTCCTCCCAAACTTCATTACTCATTAATGCTGATAAAGGCGAAAGAGGTACTTCGAGACTAATATCAATTTCTCGACTGAAACCACTGTCGACAATTTCACAGTCAACTTCATTTTCGTTCTGATTTGAGTTGCCTACTAAATATCTCGCAACCATTTCGATCGGTTTCTGAGTTGCCGACAGACCAATACGCTGTAGACGCTGCCCGGAATTCACTCGGATCAGATTCTGCAGTCGCTCAATAGAAAGGGATAAGTGAGAGCCACGTTTATCTCCTAGCATGGCATGAATTTCATCGACGATCAGAGTGGAAACCGTTACCAACATGGAACGACCTCTAGCACTCGTAAGAAGTAAATAAAGTGACTCAGGAGTGGTAACCAGAATATGTGGAGGATTCTTAGCCATCTTCTGCCGTTCTGCAGCAGAGGTGTCTCCAGTGCGTACCGCGATGGAAATATTCACTGGCGCTTCGCCTAGCATATGCAGTTGTTCTTCAATGCCATCTAAGGGGATTTCCAAATTCTTATGAATGTCATTTGAAAGTGCTTTTAATGGTGAAACATAAAGAATTTGAACACCTGCATTCAGCTGCCCGCTAATACTGCGTTGCACCAGACTATCGATAGCTGCATAAAAGGCAGCGAGTGTCTTACCACTGCCGGTTGGTGCGCATATAAGGGTGTGCTTTCCCGCCTGAATTGCAGGCCAGGCATCAGACTGGACCTGGGTAGCTTCACCAAACTGGGATTTAAACCAGTTAGCGCTGGCAGGATGGAAGCTCGCTAATGCCATAAAAA
>DFQD01000063.1 GCA_002377605.1 Gammaproteobacteria bacterium UBA3498
CCAGCTTTTGCATTCTTTACAGCACCTTCAATATCAGGGGTAACTGTTCCGACTTTTGGATTCGGCATCAATCCACGAGGACCTAAAATTGTTCCAAGTTTTCCTACAATACGCATTGAATCTGGCGTTGCGATTACCACGTCGAAATCCATATTGCCGCCTTGGATTGATTCAGCTAGATCTTCAAATCCAACGATATCAGCACCGGCTACTTTCGCCTTTTCAGCATTGTCACCCTGAGCAAATACAGCTACCTTAATTTCTTTACCAGTTCCAGCAGGCAAAGTAGTAGAACCTCGAACTACTTGATCAGATTTACGAGGATCCACACCCAAGTTGATGGAAACATCAAGCGATTCTTTGAATTTATCGGAAGCGAATTCAGTGATAAGTGATACTGCTTCCTCAACAGAGTAGTTCTTACCAGCTTCGATCTTTGCAGCCATTTGTTTACGCTTTTTGGATAGTTGTGCCATATTACTCTACCCCCTCGACTTCAATGCCGGCGCTTCTCGCACTGCCTGCTAGCGTTCTCACCGCTGCATCCATATCCGCGGCAGTCAGATCAGGCATTTTCTGGTTTGCGATATCTTCTAACTGGGCACGATTAACCTTGCCAACCTTCTCAGTGTTAGGACGCCCACTGCCCTTTTGAAGGCCTGCAGCTTTACGCAACAGCACTGACGCTGGCGGAGTCTTAGTAATAAAGGTGAAACTGCGATCTGCGTAAACTGTAATAACTACTGGAATCGGCAATCCAGGCTCAGTTGCCTGAGTCTGGGCGTTAAAGGCCTTACAGAAATCCATGATGTTGACACCGTGTTGCCCAAGCGCTGGACCAACGGGCGGACTAGGGTTAGCTTGTCCTGCGCCAACTTGCAGCTTGATATAAGCCAGTACTTTCTTAGCCATTGTAATCTCCTAGTGGGTTCAAACGACAGAAGCCTTAGGATTAACCAAAGTTCTGTCTTCCCGGCGTTTGTCTTAGTGCTTATGCACTATGACAAGCGACTTGTTTCATGGTCTCAGAACTGGCCGGTTCCAAAAACACAGTTTAGTTAGCTTTTCTCCACTTGGCCAAACTCAAGCTCAACCGGTGTCGATCTGCCAAAAATCAGTACAGCAACGCGAAGACGACTCTTTTCATAGTTCACTTCTTCGACAGTGCCGGTGAAGTCGTTAAATGGCCCATCAGTAACTCGAACCATTTCTCCTGGCTCATAAATTGTCTTATGAGTTGGAGTCTCTTCACTATCCTCCATACGCTGGAGAATTTTATTCGCTTCCTTGTCGGTAATAGGCGCAGGCTTCTCTGCGGTACCACCGATAAAACCCATAACTCTTGGTGTTTCTTTCACCAAATGCCAAGTGTCATCATTTAAATCCATATGAACTAATACGTAGCCAGGAAAAAACTTTCTTTCACTCTTACGCTTTTGTCCTGACTGCATCTCCAGAACTTCTTCTGTAGGTACAAGAACTTCATCAAAGTAATCTTCCATACCCGAAAGACTGATTCTCTCTTTCAGTGCATACATTACTTTTTTCTCATAGCCCGAATAAGCGTGGACCACATACCAGCGTTTAGCCATTAATTTCTTCTATGTAATAAAACCGGAAATAATCCAATTAAGCAGTCCATCGAGTCCAAATAAAATGATTGCTACAATCATTATGACTATAAGAACAACAATAGTAGTCTGCGTAGTTTCCTGCCTGGTCGGCCAAACGACCTTCCGAATCTCTACACGAGCTTCTAAACAGAGATTTATAAAGTTGCGGCCTTTATCAGTTTGAGCAGCAATCAAGCCCGCAACAACTCCAGCCACTAATAATCCAATTGTTCTAACCAGAAGAGACTCAGCTGAGAAATAGGAATTTGCATAAACGCCTGCCGCCACAATTACCGCGACTATTGCCCACTTAATCCAATCTAAGTTGTTGTCCTCACCTTCGATTTTTTCTGGCATATCAGTCTTCTCTAATCTTTTTTGCTAGCAGTGCTCTAATTACCTGCCTACCTTAAGTGGCAGGCCAGGAGGGAATCGAACCCCCAACCTGCGGTTTTGGAGACCGCTGCTCTGCCAATTGAGCTACTGGCCTTTTGTTAGTGCGATAGGGTGCTCCTTAATAGCACAGTACTATCAAATTCCTTGCTCCACTTTGTCAATGGGAGCTGACTCGAGCAGCAATCAATAAGTTTTGGATCAAGGCAAAAGTATTTCTTTGAGCAGGGACATATATTTAACACACGACCCGCTTGGAAAATGCTTTTAACAAAGAGCCAGAGCTTTACAGCCGCTGTATCCCTTATCTGTGAAAAAAGCCAGGCCGCCTATTGGCGGGCTGGCTTGCAAAAAACCAAATAGAAAATTATTCGATAATTTTACTTACAACACCGGCGCCAACTGTGCGACCGCCTTCGCGGATAGCGAAACGAAGCCCTTCATCCATCGCTATCGGAGCAATAAGCTCAACGCTCATTTTCACGTTATCGCCAGGCATTA
>DFQD01000019.1:0-4828 GCA_002377605.1 Gammaproteobacteria bacterium UBA3498
GGAAATTCTTCTAGCGCGCATGGGGTAGAGAGCAGCGAACCCCAACTCTTCAAACTCCACTCGCACATTGTTCATACCCAAGCGGTTAGCGATAGGTGCATATATGTCGAGAGTTTCCCTAGCAATGCGTCGACGCTTGTCTGGAGTTAACACCTCCAAGGTGCGCATGTTATGAAGACGGTCAGCGATCTTAACTAGAATGACGCGCAAGTCTTTGGCCATTGCCATTGCCATCTTCTGAAAGTTTTCTGCTTGTGCTTCTGCACGGGAGCTAAAGGTTATCTTGTTTAGCTTACTTACACCGTCTACCAGATCGGCAACCGTATGTCCAAACTGCGACTTAATAGCAGTTTTTGTAATGCCAGTATCTTCAATAACATCGTGTAACATGGCAGCCATCAAACTTTGATGATCCATGTGCATCTCACTCAAGATTGAAGCTACGGCAAGAGGATGGGTCACGTAGGCATCACCGCTGCGGCGAACTTGTCCGTCATGTGCTTGTTCGGCATAGAAGTAAGCGCGGCGTACGCTGTTGACTTGGTCTTTTTCTAAGTAATTTGAAAGACCATCAGCGAGGGAGTCAATTGTGTCTATAGCAGATACTTGCAAGACGCGACTCCTAAAATTCAAATTTCAATTGAGGGCTGTTCTTCCTGATCTATAACTGCGGTAGATTCTTCACCAGATCCTTCGAATTCTTCATCGATGTCTTCTAACTCAACACTAGGTTTTTCAACTAGAATCTCAGCATCAACTAATCCGTCAGCGATTTCGCGCAAGGCAATGACGGTAGGCTTATCGTTATCGATCGAAACCATAGGGTCTTTGCCCTCGATCTGAAGCTGCCGGGCACGCTTGCTGGAAACCATAACCAGCTCGAAGCGGTTATCAACGTTGTCTAAACAATCTTCTACTGTAATTCTAGCCATTTCCGGACCTTAAATTTTCGTGTTACGTTGGTAAGCTTGGACGAAAAAATTAACTAAATCAAGCAGTTCCCGGTTTCGGTTCGACCAAGCTTAGCCCCCTGGAAGGGAGCGGGAATTCTACAGAATTCCTGCTAAAAAAGCATCATTTCTATTGCTGTGGGCCAACCTAACCGTGGGCCAGATTGGAGAATAGTTCACCCAGGCTTTCTTGTTGGGCACGGACGGTAAGACGCTGAGCACTGACGATTGCACGGATATCATCGAGTGCAGTGTCGAAATTATCATTTACTACAACATAGTCAGCTTCTGCTACGTGTTCGATAACGCTTCTTGCTTGTTGCATTCGGCTCTCGATGGTATCGAAATCGTCCTGGGCCCGTTCTTGTAATCTTTCTGTAAGAGTTTTTATAGAAGGAGGAAGAATGAAAATAGAACAAGTATCGGGATAAAGATTGCGAATTTGTTCTGCGCCTTGCCAATCAATTTCTAAAATTACATCGAGGCCCTTGGATAATTGTTCATTAACCCACAACTTTGAAGTGCCATAGTTGTATCCATAAACCTCAGCGGATTCTAAAAAATTACCATCGGATAACATACCCATGAATTCTTGTTTTTTGATGAAATAATAATTCACACCATCTTCTTCCCCCGGCCGAGATGGCCGAGTAGTGTGTGAAATAGAAACGCAAAGATTCTCATCCTGGCTCACTAACGCATTGACCAGTGTGGTTTTACCAGCCCCGGATGGAGCGATGACAATGAATAGCTTTCCCTTCTTCATTTTTTAGTATCTATTCTATGTTCTGTATTTGCTCGCGCATTTGTTCTATTAGTACTTTTAATTCTACTGCGCCTAAAGTTGTATCCACCACAATCGATTTCGAAGATAAAGTATTCGCCTCTCTATTAAGCTCTTGCATAAGAAAGTCCAAACGTCTTCCTTTTTGTCCATTAGATTCTATGACTCGCCCAACTTCATCCAAGTGTGAATCCAGTCGATCGAGTTCTTCGTCAACGTCTGCTTTCTGCGCCAATATGGTAATTTCTTGTTCTAATCGAGTTGGCTCGAGTTCTGCTTTAAACTCTTCTAGCTTCTCAAAAAGGTTTTTCCGTTGCCCGCATATAATGTCAGGCATTTTTTCCCGAATAGAGGCAACGATCTCTCGAATCGAAACGATACGTTGATTCAGCATACCTTTAAGTGCTTCGCCTTCCCTCGCTCTACTGCTCACTAAATCATCTAACGCTGCTATAAAAAGTTCGAGTGCTTCCTTCTCAATAGTATCGGCATCGCTACCTTGATCGGCAACTACTCCAGGCCAACGTAAGATTTCTACTGACGTTAACTGATTATCCAAGTCTGTAATTTTATTAATCTCACTGTTTGCGCGAACTAATTTTGCGATGACTTCTTTATTTAGCTGCAAATCAGATTGACTAGTTTCGAGCGCCTGAAATCTCAGTTGGCATTCAATTTTTCCACGCTTCAACTTTTTCCGAACAGTATCTCTGATGACATTTTCAAGGCCACGAAATGATTCTGGAAGTCGCACATTAGTTTCCAGGTAACGATGGTTAATTGAGCGTAACTCCCAAGTTAGGGAACCCCACTCCCTATCTGCTTGCCGTCGGCTAAAAGCAGTCATGCTCAACATCATGATGGCTGGCCCATTTTCAAAGAGCCGCTATTCTATCTTAATATGCTGCTAAACACAGTTAGCATTCTTAGACACTTGCTTGCTCGCAACAACTCCGAAATTCAAGGATAATCTGTAGCACTTTAGAATTATTGGAATTAAGAGAATCGATGTCAGAACCTTCACGTCCTAGTAATAGAAATCAAGACGAACTTCGCTTAATAAATATCACTCGCAATTACACCAGGCATGCAGAAGGCTCCGTCTTGGTTGAATTTGGTGCAACTAAAGTTCTCTGTAATGCCTCTGTAGATGAATCCGTACCTCGTTTTTTGAAAGGAACCGGGCGAGGGTGGGTCACTGCTGAGTACGGCATGTTGCCACGTTCTACCGGTACCCGTATGGACCGAGAAGCAGCAAAGGGGAAACAATCAGGGCGCAGCTTGGAAATTCAGCGTTTGATTGGCCGTTCATTGCGAGCAGCGGTGGATCTAGATGTTCTTGGTGAATACACGATAAAAATCGATTGTGATGTGATACAAGCAGATGGCGGTACTCGAACTGCTTCCATTACTGGCGGTTGTGTTGCATTACATGACGCAATTACCTATATGTTGAATAAGAACTTGTTAAGTGAATCCCCTTTTAAGCAAATGGTCGCATCGGTTTCCGTGGGAATTCATAATGGTCGCGCAGTGTTGGACCTTGATTATGATGAGGACTCAAATGCTGAAACTGACATGAATATTGTGATGACAGAATCTGGCGGGTTTATTGAGCTTCAGGGAACAGGGGAAGATGGTGATTTTTCTCGCGGACAATTAATGCAAATGGTCGGTTTGGCAGAAGCTGGAATCAAATCACTGATTAGCAAGCAACAAGAAGCATTAGCCGAGACCTAGTTTTAAATAGGTATAACAATGCAAGATTTTCAATCAGAGTTTTTAGAATTTGTACTCGAAAATGAAATATTAAGATTTGGCAAATTCACTCTAAAGTCCGGGCGGGTAAGCCCTTACTTTTTTAATGCTGGTCTGTTTAATTCTGGCGATAAACTAGCTTTTCTTGCAAAGTGTTATGCGGCGGCAATAGTAAACTCCGAACTAGAGTTTGATGTCTTGTTCGGCCCTGCTTACAAAGGCATTCCACTTGTTTCAGCAACAGCAATTGCCTTGGCCAACAATCACAACCTGAACAAACCTTTCTGCTTTAACCGTAAAGAAGCAAAGAGCCATGGTGAAGGTGGTGTAATAGTTGGCGCTGAGCTAAGCGGGAAAGTTTTGATAATTGATGACGTAATTACAGCAGGAACTGCTATACGCGAGGCAGTAGAAATTTTACAAAATGACGGTGCGCAATTAAACGGCATTGCTGTTGCAATGGATCGACAAGAAAAAGGCACAGGCGAGCTTTCCGCGATTCAAGAAATTGAACAGGCCTATCAAATTTCCGTAACAAATATTATTAGTTTGCAAAACATCATCGATTATCTTGAAGGGTCCAGTGATAGCAAGATGCAACGGCATTTAGCTGCTGTTGCTGCTTACCGGGATCAGTACGGCGTCTGATCAGCCTGAATATTTACTAAACACTTAGCTAGTGGACGATGCACTAGGAGCAGTAAAGGGAGCCAACAGGTTTCTGCTAAGAAACTCCCACTGTATATCCCAATTTTCCAATGGCGACTGCTGGAATTCACTGCGAACGAACTGAATCAGCCTACCTTCTGCACAAGCTAACAATAAATTTGCCAAAGCAGCAGGTGATGTAGTTGCCTTTAAGTTTTCCCTAATTTGGGCTTCTCGTAGTATTTGCTTCAACTGTGATTCAAACCGGTTATAGAACTGAGCAATGCGAACTCGCAGCCGTTCAGTTTCTCCCGCTAGGACATCACCTGTAAGTAGACGAGTCATACCAGGGTTCTTATCGGAAAAAGACAGCAATAGTGTGAGGATTTTGTGGCAGCGTATTTCAGCATTGCTTTCCTCATTGAGAATTCTAGAAATTCTGAGAAACAGCGTTTCTTCGATAAATTTAATCAGTCCTTCAAACATTCGGGCTTTGCTGGGGAAATGCCGATACAGGGCTGCTTCTGAAACTCCCACTTCCTTGGCCAGGGCAGCTGTGGTTATGCGTTCACCAGGAGACGTCTCCAACATGCGAGCCAATGCCTGCAGTATTTGATCTTTCCGAGATGCCTTGTTGCCAGTTTCCATCGAAATTAGCCACCTGTTTCGTGAGAATTAGGAATCTTTA
>DFQD01000019.1:5199-8127 GCA_002377605.1 Gammaproteobacteria bacterium UBA3498
ATTAATGTACCTACTCCTTCATCCGTGAAGATCTCGAGAAGTACCGCATGCTCCACCCTGCCGTCAATAATGTGAGCACTGCTAACACCACCATTCAGTGCTTCGATTGCACATTGTACTTTTGGCAACATGCCCCCTTGTAAGGTCTTATCGGCAACTAGCTTGGCAACTTGTTTTCGGCTCAAGCCAGTAAGCACTTCACCATTCTTGTTTTTTACCCCTTCTATATTGGTAAGCAGAATGAGCTTTTCGGCAACCAAAACTTTGGCAATTTCACCAGCTACGGAATCTGCATTTATGTTGTAGCTGGCCCCACTCTCATCAGTGCCGATGGGAGCGATGACAGGAATGAAGTCACTGCCCTTCATCACCTCGAGCACTTCTGTGTTGATGCTCACTACTTCGCCGACATGACCTATATCGACGATCTCGTCTGTAAGCTTGGCATCATTGCGCCGTAATTTTAGCTTCTTGGCCTTGATCAAGTTGCCATCTTTACCTGTGATGCCAACGGCCTTGCCCTGATTCTTGTTAAGTAGATTAACGATCTCCTTATTCACTAGACCACCGAGCACCATCTCTACTACGTCCATAGTTTGGCTATCAGTCACTCGCAAGCCGTCTACGAATTTGGATTCGATATTTAGTTGTTCTAACACACTACCTATTTGCGGGCCGCCGCCATGAACAACAATTGGGTTTATCCCAACCAATTTCATTAGCACGATATCCCTGGCGAAACTCTGTTTAAGAGCTTCATCCACCATGGCGTTACCACCGTATTTCACAACCACGGTTCGGCCGGTAAATTTTTGAATATAGGGAAGGGCTTCTGTCAAAACCTTCGCGATATTCTTGGCACTACTTAGAGTCAGAGACATAACTGTTGTTAAAAATCCAAACTAATTCTATTGTCCACACGACTAATTAGAGCTTTAAATGCCTTCTTAATTTCATTTAGCCTTTCTTCATTTGACGCTTCAAATCTTAAGAGCAAGGCAGGGCTTGTGTTAGATGCACGAATTAAACCCCAGCCATCTGCAAATTCTACTCTCAACCCATCTAGGGTGATAAGCTTTCCTTCAGGAAATTCTGCCAGCTCTAATAAGCGATCAATCAATCCAAACTTTGATTCTTCGCCAACTTCGAGTTTTATTTCTGGTGTGCTTAATGTTGAATTAAAAGCTCCAAAAACTTCACTAGAGCTTTTGCCTTGTGAGCTTAATATTTCAACGATACGCGCAGCAGTATATATACCGTCGTCAAATCCAAACCATCGATCTTTAAAAAAGATATGTCCTGCATACTCGCCGCCAATAGGTGCTCCGGTTTCTCGCATTTTTTGCTTCATAAATGAGTGTCCGCTGCGGTGCATAACCGGTTTGCCACCAATACTACTAATCTTTACTGCGAGTTCGGAGCTGCATTTAACATCGAACACTACTGGCGCTTTGGCATAGTTAGGCAAAATGTTTTCAATTAACAGCATCAGCATTTTATCAGCATCGATAAATTCGCCTTTATTGGTAACTATGCCTAAGCGATCACCATCGCCATCAAATGCAATTCCTAGGTCAGCACCAGTATTCACGACCTGTTTGGCTAGGGTGGTTAAGTTTTCGGGGATTGTCGGATCTGGATGGTGATTAGGGAAGCTACCATCGATATCACAATAGAGTGGCGTAACTTCGCAGCCCAATTGCTTAAAAAGATTTGGCGCAACGGTTGCAGGAACGGCGTTACCACAATCTATAATCAGACTTAGCGGCCTTTTTAGATTGATTCTCTTAGAAACATCTTCCAGATAGGCATCAATAATATTCAGGTCTTGATAAGTGCCTTCACCGCTGCTTAGTTGGTTATTGTCGATTCGATGTTTAATTCGTTGTATTTGATTATCAGCTAAACAGTTTTGATTGAAAACTATTTTTAATCCATTATAGTTTGAGGGGTTGTGGCTTGCCGTTAGCATAACACCTGAGCTATGGCTACTAACATGAGTGGCGAAGTAAAGTAGGGGGGTTGGAATTAGTCCAAGATTTACTACATTACATCCGGCGCTTTGTAAGCCTGTAATAAGTGCTTTTGAAAGAATGGGACTGGAAAGCCTGCCATCGAACCCAACAAGTAGCGAAGCGATTCCATTAGCTAGCGCTTCACTGCCAATCGCCCTACTGATTAATTCTACGGAATTTTCCGTGAGTTGTTCATCAACTAAACCGCGAATGTCATAAGCACGAAATATAGAGGCGGGGATAGCGTTCATTTGCTGCTCAACTTTTCACCCGTTCGGCAATGAGCTTAAGCATTTCCTTTGCGACTACATTTTTGTTTGCAGAGGTAATTTCAAATTCATTGCCGCGACTAATCGCAGTTACTGAAATTGAATCGCTATTAAAAGTGTCAGAGGCATTATTCGCGAACAGCAGGTCTAAATTTTTCTTTTTGAGTTTCTCTTTACCGTGTTCAACTACTGAGCTTGTCTCGGCGGCAAATCCAACTACAAACGGCCTCGATTCTAATTTTGCAACTTCGGAAATAATATCCGGGGTTTTAATTAGCTCGAGACTAAATTTGTCGCTGTCTTTCTTAATTTTTTCATCGGCTTCTTCTTTGGGTCGATAGTCGGCAACTGCAGCTACACCAACGAATACACTGGCATCATCAATGTTTTTCATAACGGCCGCATGCATATCTTCAGCACTATTTACATCAATCCTAGTTACTGACTTTGGTGTGGGCAAATTTACTGGACCGCTAACAAGAGTTACTTGGGCACCGGCAGCTGCGGCTTCATGCGCTAATGCATACGCCATTTTTCCTGAACTGTGATTGCTTATAAATCTAACCGGATCTATCGCTTCTCGGGTAGGCCCGCCCGTAATAACGAAACGCAATCCTGCCAACTGTCCAACTTCAAACAAATTC
>DFQD01000133.1 GCA_002377605.1 Gammaproteobacteria bacterium UBA3498
CGTGGCGATTGAATTATGAGGGAAGGCTCACTATTTTCTACCGGAGGTAAGTCAGGAGGACGTGAAGCTGTGGTATTCAATCCAATAACACCTAGACAACGATTTGGGTGCAATCTGGGCATAGCCCAAACTACAGCCCCGCCCCAGTCGTGACCAACGAATACTGCTTTTTCTATGCCTTTGGCATCCATGATGCCCAGTAAATCATCGCAAAAAATACCAAGGTCATATTGCATCGAATCCTCAGGGGCCTCGGTCAATCCAAAACCCCTCTGATCAGGAGCAATGGCATGAAATCCTGCTGCGGCTACTGCATCGATTTGGCTTCGCCAACTAAAGGCTAGCTCTGGCCATCCATGGCAGAACACCACGGCAGGTCCTTCACCTTTTTCATAGACAGCCATATCAATCCCATTGCTCTGTATGAAGCGTGGCTCAGGCATCATAGGAGCAGGTCGCACTCTATTATTTTGTCCGTAAACCGAAATCGGAAGCAATGCGCTGCTAATGCCCGCAATGGTGGAATGCTTTATAAATTCCCGACGAGTATTTCTCATTACTTTTATGCTACCTCTCTAAAATATAAGTTTTTTGCTCAAGGAGTTGTTTTCGCTCTTCACGACGGTCTACTTGTTCGTCTAAGTTTGGCTTATTAAATTCAGCTTTAAAAGGATAATCATGATTTACTATTTGGCTCCCGCATTGATCTGCTTTTGGAATTATCCATTCACATCCAGGTGTGTTCTCGGGGCCATTATTCCAGCAGGCTAATAACTCCGCAAAATCTTCAGATTGAGTGCCTGGGGCATGAGGGGGCATATGATCATTAGGGTGCCAACCGTCACCTAGAAATTCTTCAACCGTTTTCATTCCGAGGCGGTGACAATTTAGGCAAGAATTATCTTCAATGTGAATGGTACGCATGTCCCAATCGCTTCCACCTAGTTGATAGTAAGGAAAGTTTGCTCCAGTTAACATAGGGACTACAGTTTGCGAGGGATGGCTAGTCAGCTTCGCAGCATCTATGAACGGATTGTGGATAAATGGGTCACTTTGATGGCATTCCACACATTGCGTGTCTTGTGGTGTGGAGTAAGCTGCATTGAATTCTTCAGGTTCGTCTGTGCCTGGCAATGTGCCGAGCATACGGTTTGTTTTTTGGTCAGTGAAAGTCCATGGAGAGTTATCACCGCTCTCGAAAAAAGCTGTAGCTCCTGTAATCGAATTGTAGCCAATCAATTGCACTGAGTTTGGCATATCAAAGTTCTCTGTATCTCTTCCATCATGACGACAGAAGCTAACCCAGACAACATGGGGTAATGATTTACCTGCTGCAGTTTTGCCTTGATAGCGCTGGAGGCTCGACCCGGACATGCAATCCCCTATCTGCAAGCTGGGGTTATCGCAATTGTGTAATCCAGGATTTCCCAATGTCCTCACACCATCAATATATATCGGAATTTCAACACCAGCACCGCAGTCAACAACAGGAATTACTCCTAGTTCTGGCTCGATCATTTTCGCATATTCTATAGGTGTTGATTTTGACCCATAACTATTGTTATCTGGCATGCATGATTGCCATTGTGAGCGAGTTGTTGGTTCTTCTAAAATAAGATTTTGATCTTGTAGATAAAATGTTTTGGACGAAGCATAAATTAGAGCCGCAGTTGCGGCGATTGCTAGAAGTATGCCCTGGAAAGAATTGATCATCCAATCAACCTAAGTCCTTTATGGCAATGATAATGCCATGAGTTGTTCTGGTTCACCCCTGGCTCCTCCGCCAAGGGCAAACACGATGTACTGTTTTCCATCCACCATATAAGTTATGGGTGTAGCATGGAATCGATTTGGTAGTTGCATCCACCAGAGTTCTTCACCTGTGTCCTTGTCATAAACACCTAAACGATTAACTTCGAATCCCTGCCCGATAAACAAAAGAGATTTCGTTAATAACGGGCCTCCTAGTTTCTCGAAATTACCAAGTGGTGGAAGTTCCAATCCCTGCAAATCTGCGTGATCCCGAGGTCCTTCTCCAACCGGAACATGCCACAGTTTCTCACCTTCATTCATGTCGAATGCGACCAGCTGAGAGTAAGGTGGTTTAAACAATGGTAATCCACGAGGCCCACCTAAATCCCGAACTTGCGGTCTAATGGTTAAGTCAGAATCATTTGCTTCCGGTGGATTAATATTTACTGTAGAGAAATGCGCCCAGGAAGGCACAAATAGTCGCTGTGTCTCGGGATCGAATGCAGCACCCCACCAATTAGCACCGCCACTCCAGCCAGGGCGAATAATATTGTCTCCTGGAGCCGGGGGTGTGTATAGCGGTCCACTATTGTATTGGCTAAATATTTCCAAGGCCTCGGCTCGTAGTTCTGGAGTAAAGTCGATCAAATCTTCTTCTGTTGCTCCATTGATTAAAAATAGTGGCGGTTTGGATGGGAAGGGTTGTGTCGGTGAAGTTACTTCTCCTAACACGCGAGATTGCGGAACCGGCCGTTCTTCAATCGGCCAAACCGGTTGGCCAGTCTCTCGATCAAATACAAAGGTAAATCCTTGTTTAGTAATTTGAGCGACCGCTTTAACCCTTTCGCCATTTACAGTGATGTCAATTAGATTTGGTGCAGCTGGCGGATCGTAATCCCAAACTGAGTGATGCACCATTTGATAGTGCCAGGCTCGTTCGCCGGTTTCCGCATTAAGCGCCACTAAAGAATTAGAAAACAGATTGTCCCCCTGGCGATGACCACCATAGTAGTCCGGTACTGTCGTTCCAATTGGCAAATAAACCAGACCTAATTCTTCATCCGCGCTCATCATGGTCCAGACGTTCGCACCACCAGTGAAACTCCAGGCGTGCTCAGGCCAGGTGTCTGCGCCGAATTCGCCAGGTTGAGGAATAGTGTGAAAGATCCATTGCATCTCACCGGTGTGCACATTAAATCCGCGCACATGACCTGGCGGAGCTTCTCTAAAATCTGTCCCTTCCGTCATTGCGGAGCCAACGATAACGACATCGCCGACTACTATAGGAGGCGAACTCACAGCATAAAGGGAAGGGTCAATAGTACGACCAAGGCCGCGTTTCAAATCGATGCGACCGCCGCGACCAAACTCTGGATCCAATCTTCTTGTTGCTGGATCTATAGATAATAAATAAGTGCGTCCACCAGCATACAAAAGCCGCTCTTGTTCGCCATTCGTCCAATAAGCGAGCCCGCGCGTCATAAATCCATGTACAGCCGGGCGACCATCAACATATAACACAGGATCGAAACTCCACAGAGTTTCCCCGCTGGTTGGATCTATGGCGGCAATCTGGCCCAGAGAAGTTGTCGTATAGAGAACATCACCCACCATTAACGGTGTTACTTCGTAGGCATAGCTGCGAAACGAACCGCGTTCACGAATCACTTCATTATTGTTGCGAATTTCCTGGTCGACAGATTCCCAGGTCCAGGCAACTTCGAGTCTCTGCACATTTTCCGCATTGATCTGGTCCAAAGGTGAATACTTGCTGTGACCGCTGTCACCGCCATAACTAATCCATTCGTTGCCATTGCTACCTTGCTGCGCTTTTGCGGCTATTGGGCAGAAAATGATTAGCAAAAGACTGATTATTGATAAGGCTTTTGTAGTTTTCATGAATCACCTGAGAATAAGTCGATTCTGTTGATTTTACCTTTTAATGGGAGAATTCAAACTACTCTACAGAGATTCCTATTGGCTATAATGCCTTTAAAAGAACAACTAAGGAGACACCGAATGAATGAAGAAGCTCCAGCTAAAAGCGGATTACTAAGGATGTGGATGGGAGGCGGTTTATTAACCGTTGTCTTACTGGGAGTGAGTGGATTTATTGTTTTCTCCACTATCTGTCCCTGTACCACCATGCCTGGTGGTTATCTTTTCGGTGAAACAGTGCAAGAACCTGTGGTCGACTGGAATAACACAACTGCAAATCAGGAAAATCTTTGCCAGCTGCAAATATGGGCTGGTATTCGTCCTCATTCTATAAATCTCAATTGCATGGCTACGCCACAAGGGGAATTATTCTTAAGTTGCTCTGTTTGCGATAGAAAATATTGGGCGGCACGAGTGGATCAGGATGAAGAAGCCGTTTTGAGACTTGGTGAAAGAATTTATCCAGTTCATGTGAACCGGGAAACCGAACCTGCAACTATGGACCGCGCTTTTCGAGCAAGAGTAAATAAGCTGCAGTATACCGATATCGAAACCATGGTGACTCCAAGACCGCCATTGGATCAAGA
>DFQD01000042.1 GCA_002377605.1 Gammaproteobacteria bacterium UBA3498
TGTGGGCATCGATTACGAAGTCGAGGGCACTTCGATCAACACCCGGCGTTTCTTGTGCTATAGCTGACCATCGTAAATCACTAGGTAACTTTATATCGCCCTTTTCTAATGGGATTTCACCAGCCAATGCGCGAAATAAACTTGTTTTTCCGCATCCGTTTCTTCCAATGACACCAGTCCGTTGTCCCCTATGCAGCACAAGGCTTACGTCTTGCAGTAGTACCTGATGCCCTCGCATGAGAGTGATATTTTGTAGTGAAATCATTGGCGATATGTAAGATTTATCCTATCTTTGCGGCGGCACATAATACTACAGAATTGATTTCGTCAGATTGAATTCGTACTATGGCAACCTTCCCCTAGAAATCTGTTGAATTATCCTGCCAATGAAGCAAATTCTAATCATTGATGATGACGAGAAACTTGGTCAGCTACTTACTCAGTATCTCGAGCGTTACGACATGAAAGTGCACGTGGCACTAGCACCGAGCAAGGGATTCGATCTCATAAAGAAAGTGAAACCTGATTTGTTGATACTTGATGTTATGTTGCCGGAGAAAGATGGGTTCGAAATCTGCAGAGAGATCCGCGCTAAGTCTTCCATCTATGGCCAATTACCAATCTTAATGCTAACAGCACACGCGGAAGTTACTGATAGAATTGTCGGACTAGAATTAGGCGCAGACGATTACCTACCGAAACCATTTGAACCCAGAGAACTTGTTGCACGTATTCACAATATTTTACGACGCAGCAGCGATGATCATTCTATTCGTGATATAAGACCAATTAATGGTTTAGAAGTTGAAGTATCTCGTCGAGAGGTAAAGCTTGATGGTGGAATTCTCGACTTAACCACTATGGAATATGAATTGCTAATTTTGTTTATGCAGTTCCCTAATAAAACTTTTACCCGCGATGAATTAATGAATCGATTGCGTGGAATCGATGCTGAACTCTTCTCTCGAGCAGTAGACACTTTAGTCAGCCGCTTGCGACACAAGTTAAAAGACACTTCAAAAACACCCAGGTTTATTAAAACTGTTTGGGGTCGTGGCTATACTTTTGTCGGCGAGCAATTATGACTACAATTGTTGAGCACTTAAGAAAATCACTATTTTTTCGATTGTTAGCTATCTTCGGTGTAACAGTCGTGCTTTTCATCGTAATTATTTTCTTCTCTCTACAAACAATTAGCGATGAGAGTGACGCCATCGAAACAATTCCCGACTACTTTACACGTAATATTGAATCTATTATTCAGGACATAGGTACTCCCCCCAATCTTGCCAATGCCATGCGGCTTGCCGAAGAGCTAGACTGGACCATCGACATTCGGAACCCAATCATGCAATGGAGTTCAGATGATCAAAACCGGCTTGATGTGGATGAAGCAATATATTCTGAATCGTTAACTAGTGATGCTGAGCTGCGCATAATTGCTGGTGAAGATATTATTCGGGTCCAGCGCGGTGGTTACGATTTTTTTATGTATCGTCGAGCTCAAAACACTAACAACCTTTTCATAATCTATGTCGGTGTTGCCATCGCCATCGGCATTTTGTTTCTCAACTATCTGTTGGTGAATCGCATGCTAGATCCTGTAAGACTTCTGCGAAGAGGGGCTGAAAGAATCCAGAAAGGTGACTTGAGTTACCGTGTAAAGAGTAATCGCCAGGATGAACTGGGAGAATTAACAGAGTCCATTAACCACATGGCTGACTCATTGCAATCGATGCTAGAGGCTAAACGACAGTTATTAATGGCGATTAGTCACGAATTACGAACGCCGATTACCAAAGCCAAGTTGCGTATGGAATTTATGCCAGATAATGAAGAAAAGAATCAACTTAAAGAAGACATCGATGAGATTGACCTTCTAATCTCTGATCTCCTAGAGGCGGAACGGCTCAATAACGAACATGCAGTATTGGTTTCAGAGGCTGTGCCGCTAGCAGGATTTATTCAGGGTGTTACTGAACAGTTTTCAGGCTATGAAGCTGGTTTAACATTAAAGATGCCGGAAGAGGATCAGGAATTCACTATAGACAAGTTACGAGTGAGATTGCTTATCACCAATCTGCTGAATAACGCCATGCGTCATGGTCAAGAAAATCCCATTCAAATAAAAGTCAGTTTCGATGATGACAGAGGAATCATTGAGGTAATAGATAACGGCGAAGGAATATCAGAAGAGCATCTATCGCAAATCAGTGAACCCTTTTACCGTGCCGACAGTTCTCGCCAACGCAACACCGGTGGATTCGGTTTAGGACTTTATCTTTGTAGGCTTATTGCCCAAGCTCACGGCGGTGAAATGATTATCGCCAGTGAAATCGCTGAGGGAACTCACATTACTGTAAATCTACCTCGCCACCCTCCACTCTCAGAGGCTGAGTAGTCCTATTTATCTGGCTGTTTTGCGCCTTTGCGCACGTAGCAGGTGTGCAACCAAAACAAAGATCGTTAGTAAAATTGGAATCAAGGCTGTATTAGCAGCTTTTAGATTAGTGCCAAGACGTTCAATGTCTTCCGTTAATTGAAAACGCACATCTCTCAAGCGACGACGGGTTTCCAGCATCTCTGCGTTGAATTGATCGATCTCTGCCTGGATTTCAGGAGTAAGTTCCCCTATTAGATTACCCTCTTCGTCCTGATTCAACTGTGCCAGCTCAGCTTCGGTTGCGGCAAGACTATCAAGCAGTTCTGACTCTTCCTCCCGTAGACGGTCATCTGCCTGGCGCTGTAAATCCAGCACCCGGGTAAAGGGTCGCGAATAACGCCCGCGACTGCGGATGCTTGAAAGATCAGCACCACCACTTAAATTTTCTATGGCATTGATGACAATATCACCATTGTTGGCGAAAGGCTGCGGAATACGTTGACCAAGGAACTGAGATACCTGAACCCACATGCGGTCAGATAGAACATCGGTGTCAGCAAAGGCGACGATACTAACTACACTACTTGAACCGGCAATATGTTCCGGAAAGGGTTCTTCTTCTGATTCCATATTGTCTTCGCTGGCTGCGACTTCATCTACAGAACTATCTTCTGCAACTTCTAATTCCGTCGTTGAATCTTCCGCTTCTAATCCGATAGTTGCTTCTTCACTTTCTTCCTCAACCATTGGACGCCCTTCAGGGAATGCACTTTCGATGATGCCGCTGACCCGCGCCGCAATTACAAAACTCTGTTCCACAGATTCAAACTCGTCGAATAATACCGATGGATCAGAAACGCTTTCAACGAAAGCACGATCCATTAACATGGCATCCTCAGATGAAACGATAAGTGGTTCAAAGTCAGTGCTGCTCCCTTCTATTTCAGCAATTGCGCCCGAGGAAGAGAAGTTAATAGTTTCAAGACCATTAGTGATTATGTCGTCTTGCGTTAGGAAATTCCGCTGCACACCTAACATGCCAAGATGTGGAACCGGGCGTTGTCCCTGACCCATCATGACTCGCAATGCCAGTTGGTTGTCCGCTAATACCTTGCTGTTATCGAATTCAATGCCCCAAGCTTCTAAAAGCCCGGGCAATTCAGAACTCATTCCAGCAGGAATCAAGTTACCCTGTGGTGACCGACTCACCATAGAATCCGCATTGGGATCTAGAAATAACAAAGTCGAACCGCCGCGCACTACAAACTGATCGATGGCATACAACATCTGCTCCGACAAACTTTGGGGATGTACGATCATCAAGACGTCTATTTCCTCATCTATGGTATCACCAGTGATATCAACCCTCTGTACTTCGTAGATCTGTCGAATCAGATCCATGATCATCCACTGTTGGGTACCTTGCCCAGAAAGTGGATCGAATCCGCCGTCTAAATCTAACTCAGTAACCAAGCCGATTACGAAGCGATCTGGATTGTCTACTTGGGTAATGAGTTTCATGAACTCATACTCCAGGAATTCTTCCTGATCCGGGCGAATTAATGGCATGGTTTCCGAAGTTCGCATCTGGAATGGAACTTCCGCTTCAGCATCCTGTAACACTACTAATCCAAAATAGACCCCCTCACCCCCTTGGGTAACAGGTACAGCACGAATGCCATATTGATTGGCCAGGTCCTCTTCTTCAGAGAATGGTTCTGGATCGATAACACTCAAACGCAGATTGCCATTACTGGCAATTACGATTTCCTGTAACAATTCCTGGACTCGATTGCCGTAGCTTCGTATTTGAGGGATATCTTCTGTTGCCGAATCCGAGTAGAAAAACATTATCTCTATAGGCTGCTGTATGTTCGAAACAATATTGCGCGTGCCATCTGATAAGGTATAGAGATTATCTTCAGTTAAATCTATACGCAGGCTTGGCAAAAAACTAATTAGCAAAACACCGAACAATAAGCTAACGGCAATTGCAGCGAGACCGAAGGATGAGAAAAGTGACTTAGGGTTCATCTTATCCCTCCTTCAATTAGCTTTTTTCATTTCTATCACAATTGCACTGGCTAATAACCAGGCTGCGATAAAAACAGTGAAGTAAAGAAAATCACGAATGTCTAACACGCCTTTCGATATAGAATCGAAATGAGTCAGAAATCCCAAGGCAGCGAAAGCATCGACAATAAACTGCGGTAGCCATGCCGGTAAGGCATTCAGCAGGATCGGTGAACCCATAATAACAAAGGTAAAACAAATCGAGACCGTTAAGATAAAAGCGATTACTGAGTTTTTTGTGCAGGCAGACATGCATGAGCCTATCGCCAGTAGCCCTCCAGCCATAAACCAGCTACCTATATAAGCAGCAAGAATTACCCCGTTGTCCGGATCACCCAGATAATTAACCGTTAGCCAGATTGGAAAAGTTAGAGTCAGTGCTATTCCTGTCAAAACCCAAGCCGCCAGAAACTTACCAAGCACTGCTTCTGAAAGCTTGATTGGTAAGGTGAGCAGTAATTCTATAGTTCCCGTCTTCCTTTCATCTGCCCATAAAGTCATGGCAATGGCTGGTACCATAAACAAATACAACCAGGGATGAAAGCTAAAGAAAGGAAGCAAGTCGGCCTGACCACGCAAATAGAAACCGCCTATATCAAAAGTGAAAATACCATTGGTGATCAAAAATATAACGATAAAGATATAAGCAAGCGGTGTTGCAAAGTAACCCACCAACTCTCTGCGAAAAATGATTCCTAGGTTCTTCATTACTCTCCTCCTTGCGACTGCGAAGTAACAGAGCGAAAAACATCTTCTAACTGACCACGATTAACATGGAACTCTGTTACCGGCCATTGCTTTTTTTGTGCGATTTCTGAAACTTTAGAGAAGATTGAATCGTTATTACTTGCAAGAATTGTAAAACTGTTTTCTTCGTTTTCCTTTACTACGCCTCCAATGCCGGAAACTCCTTGCAGATCACTTGCTAAATCGTAGTCCTGAGTTAAGCGCACACTTATTGCATGATGATACATTGATTTTTCTTCCAGCTCTGCCGGCGTGCCATCTGCAACAATTATTCCTTCATCTATAATTATGGCTCGTGTACAAACTGCAGTGACTTCTTCAAGGATATGAGTAGAAATAACAACGATCTTGTCTTTGGCAAGATTTTTAATTAATTCTCTAACATGATGTTTCTGATTAGGATCGAGCCCATCAGTCGGCTCGTCGAGAATCAACACTTTTGGATCATGCATTATGGCCTGGGCTAACCCGACCCGTCTTTTAAAACCCTTCGATAGAGTTTCAATAGTTTGCTGTTCAACGGATTCGAGTTCTACTTCTTTTATAACATGTTGAACACGGGCCACAATCTCTTCGCCACGATATCCTCTAATCTCAGCAATGAAATTTAGGAACTCGAGGGTAGTCATGTCGCCATAGGATGGTGCACCCTCTGGCAAGTAACCAATCAGCGCTTTTGCCTCGATTGAATTCTGGGTAATGTCAAAGCCATCTACCGTCACCGATCCTGCGGAAGGAGAAAGAAAGCCAGTGATTACTTTCATGGTGGTAGATTTGCCTGCACCGTTTGGCCCCAGAAAGCCCAAAACTTCACCTTCTGCAACATTAAAACTAAGATCATCTACAGCGGTAAATTGGTCGAATTTTTTTGTCAGGTGACTTATTTCAATCATCTGTCTGATAATCCTTCTAGCAGCTAGCCAGTAATCTAAGAAAAAAGTGCCTGCCGGAAGCACGATTTTTCCCTGTAAAAATGTGATCGGCAAATATAAAGTGCTTAATTTTAATTTTCAAGATTGGTGGCAATAAATCACAGCCACCGTAATTATTGGGATGTGAACACAACCCAAGACTTACAACCGGATACTGATGGGCTGTGTTTATTGCAGGTTGAGCGGTATAATCCGCTCCTCTCGAAACGTTAGAAACAAGTGAAGTCCATGCGGCATATTATTGGTATCTTACTAATACTGCTTCTTACTCTTCCCCTTACCCAATGCGGGCAAAAGGGAGGACTCACTCGGCCTGAACAAACCTCTTTCACGTCATTCGATAAATAATTTCACCCTCGAGAAATTTACGCCAGGTTAGCTAAGCCATGGACCATTTCAAATATAAAGGTGATTCCCTTTTCGCCGAAGACCTTACAGTTTCCGACATTGCTGCGCGATATGGAACGCCTTGCTTCATCTATTCTCGAGCAACATTGGAGCGGCACTATAGAGTGTATGCTGAGGCACTTGCTGGCCATCCCCACAAAATCTGTTTTGCAGTAAAAGCAAATTCGAATCTTGGAGTACTTAATGTGCTCGCAAGATTGGGGGCAGGATTCGATATTGTTTCCGGGGGGGAATTAGATCGTGTGCTCACCGCTGGTGGGGACGCAAGCAATATTATTTTCTCTGGCCTAGGAAAAACCACTAATGAAATCCGGAAGGCTCTCGATGTTGGTATCCATTGTTTCAATGTTGAATCAGAAGCAGAGCTTTCTCGTATAAACGAAATCGCTCAAGCTGAAGAGAAAATTGCACCTATTTCTGTGAGGGTTAATCCAAATGTAGATGCTGGAACTCATCCATATATATCCACCGGCCTAAAAGAAAACAAGTTTGGCATTCCAGCATCAAATGCTATCGATTTATACAGAAACGCAGCAAAGATGGATGGAATTAGTATTATGGGAATCGATTTTCATATCGGCTCACAGCTCACTACTGTAGAACCATTCCTTGATGCAATTGACCGTATCTTAGAAATGGTGGATAAACTCGATGAAGAGGGAATAAAGATTTCCCATTTTGATATGGGCGGTGGATTGGGAGTTCCTTATGGTAAAGAAGAACCTCCCCACCCTTCGGAACTAATAGCATTGGTGCGAGAAAAATTTACCGGCCGAGAAATGGAGATTGTAGTTGAGCCGGGACGCTCCATTGCAGCCAACGCAGGTATCTTTGTGACACGAATTGAATACCTTAAAAAAAGCGAGCAGAAAAATTTTGCCATTGTCGATGGCGCTATGAACGATTTAATTCGCCCAGCTTTATACGGTGCTTGGCAAGAAATTGTCCCCGTTGAGAAGTCTTCAAAAGCTGCAGCTGTTTATGATGTAGTTGGTCCAGTATGTGAGTCTTCCGACTTTCTAGGTAAAGATCGCGAACTCAATATTGCAGCCGGAGATTTACTTGCTGTCAGATCGGCAGGTGCTTATGGCTTTGTTATGAGCTCAAACTACAACACAAGACCTCGTGTAGCTGAAATCATGATTGATTGTTCCGATTCTTATCTAGTTAGAGAGCGAGAAACTGTCGCTGAATTGTTTGCAAATGAATATATGTTGCCGGATTAGATCATAAGCCCCATGAAGATTCCATTTACAAAAATGCATGGTCTAGGTAACGACTTTATGGTTCTAGATTTAACTTCTGGTGAAATAGAATTGTCAGCTGAACAAATTAAAAGGCTATCCCATCGACAATTTGGAATTGGCTTCGACCAATTACTGCAAATAAAGTCGCCTAGTTCACCAGATATCGATTTCGATTATAGGATCTATAATGCTGATGGAGTCGAAGTAGAGCATTGTGGAAATGGGGCGCGCTGCTTTGCGAAATTCATCTACGATAATGGACTCTCAGACAAAAACCCCCTTACGGTTAGAACTGTAAATCGTTTATTGCTACTGCATACAAATAAAAATGGTGAAGTGACCGTTGATATGGGATCACCAGATTTCGAGCCAGCTAATATCCCCTTTAAAACTGATCAAGAAGCCCAACTCTATACCCTAAGTATAGAGTTGGCAGGCATTTTCAAAGATATCGACTTCGTTGCACTGTCAATGGGTAATCCCCACGCTGTGATTTCTGTTGAAGACCTGGCAAATACTGCCGTAAAAGATATTGGAGAGGCAGTAGGAAATCATCCGAGTTTTCCTGAAGGTGTAAATGTCGGTTTCATGCAAATTATCAACCATAACGAAATCAACTTACGAGTTTATGAGAGAGGAGCCGGCGAGACATTGGCTTGCGGAACCGGGGCTTGTGCTGCAGTGGTAGCAGGTCGCTTGCGCGAACAGATAGGCGATAACGTGAAGGTGAATCTAACAGGCGGTCAGTTAATGGTAAGTTGGCAACGAAGTGAAAGCCCTGTTCTGATTACTGGACCTGCAACAACCGTTTATGAAGGGACTATTGAAATATGAGTAATGATGTTTCAGCAGCGGAACAGGTTACTGATGTTCTAGAAAATGAAATAAGTGAAGAACAAGTTGTAGATTATCTACGCAATCACCTAAATTTCTTTGCTGGGAAAGACGAATTACTTGCTAAGCTTTCCCTTCCCCATGAAAGCGGAAAAGCAGTTTCCTTGTTGGAGCGACAAGTT
>DFQD01000035.1:0-5053 GCA_002377605.1 Gammaproteobacteria bacterium UBA3498
ATCCACACAGCTGTTGTTGCCAAGGTTTTTGCTCATCACCACATTCTTGCAGAGCCACGGTATAGTCCAGGGATGTGTCTCCTACGTCTACACAATGAATTGAACTCCGATTACCACTGTTACGCCAGAGCCTTATCGGCTTGCGTGGGATACCGAGCCCAATGCTCACTTCAGGACAGAAAGGCCTAAACTCAAAATAGCTCCCTAGAGTCTGAGTAATATAAGAATGGCCTTTATGTCCCCCATCGTAGCGAACCTTTTCTCCAAGCAGACAACTGCTTATGCCTACTGGTATCAAAGTAGATCCTGAGATGCATTCAGTAACCATGGCTAAAACACTTGTTTGAAATAGTTGGTTGTGGGAATTTGTGATTGAACTAACATTGATTTGTCAGCTTTTGAAAATCGCTTAACTTTATACTCCATTTTTAATGTTGCAGATCTATTACCCGTTTGGGATTTATAGACCAATCTTATTAGCATGTCCCTCACAGCCTTCGTGCTCTTTTAACTTTACCTATGGGTGTATCTGGGCGATCACAAAAGGGCTGATCCATATTGTAGCTAATTCCGGTACAAAACTAGCGGTCGTTGGATTGCGCGTGTAAAACCACCAACTAGAAGTAGACCCCTACTCAAGTAACTTTCCAGCCCAGTGATGTCTTTTTAATACGCTGATCTCTTTCCAATTTGATTAAATGCGCCAGCATTGTTTTCTTCGCCCAAGGAATTAGGTGTTCAGCCACATCATCATAAACAGTTAAAACTAATTCACCGATGGAGCATTCGCCGAGTTTTTCCAATCCAGCCATTACTTTCTCTTCCCGCATCAAGCGATGAGCAATGAGCTGTCCTATTTCCTCGAAGGGTTCATCCATTACTCCACCATGACCTGGAGCCAAGAAGCGTAGGTCGAGAGTCTGAAGTTTACGTAAAGAATCAAGATAGGAAGTCATATCACCATCGGGAGGAAGTATGACCGAAGTTGTTCCTTGGAGAATATGGTCGCCGGTAAATAAGAGCCCTTCTTCTACCAGGTAGTAGCAAATGTGATTAGAAACATGCCCTGGTGTATAAATTAAGCGAATTGTGTAATCGCCACAATCGATTTCATCTCCATCCTGCCAGATCTTTTCAGGTTGAAAGGTTTTATCCTGCGAAATCCCTTCCGGGGCCGGCATACCAACCTGAGTGGCACCAGTTGTTTCATGAATACGCGCAGCAGCCGGAGAGTGATCCCCGTGGGTATGAGTCGCTAGAATGTAGCCTAGCTTTCGACCTCCTATCGCCTGCATGAAGCTCTCATATTGATCGGGGTTGATAGGCCCGGGGTCGACCAGACAAAGTGTCTCCTCGCCGATCAAATAACTGTTGGTTCCAGGGCCAGTCATCGGCCCAGGATTTCGACCCAAGATTCGTTTAACTGGAATAGTTAATCCTTCTAGAGGAGTTGGAACTCCAGGTTCAAATGCTTGCATTGATGCGCTCACTAGCGATTGGATTGATGGGTAGATGAAATAATAACCCGAAGAAACCTCTTAGCTAAAACTTCTGGCAGGAATTCGAAAAGCTGCTGGAACTTCTAAACGATTCGAGACATAATTGCCCGCTTTAAAAAACCCCCGGTTTCCCACTCCGTCTTGCTAATCTAGCAATCGGGACTACGGTAAATGAATCAGTGAAAATATGAATATAATTTGCAGCAAAACAACTGCGAATCGCTGGCCCTTTTGGCAACCCGAATTTCACCAGGATTGAAATATATGCACAAGATTCAAACTTTTAATGCCATTTCTGATAAAGGCCTCGATCGCTTTCCTAGGGATCTATATGAGGTCGGCGCAGAGACTGATAATGCAGAAGCTATTCTATTGCGCAGCCACAAGCTCGACCCAAGCAGCGTCACTGGTGATTTAAAGGCAGTAGCTAGAGCTGGCGCGGGCGTTAATAATGTGCCGGTAGCTGAATGTACAGAAAAAGGAGTAGTAGTCTTTAATACACCAGGCGCAAATGCTAATGCCGTCAAGGAACTAGTCTTGTGTGGATTACTACTTGCTTCACGCGGAATTATCCCTGGTATAGGCTTCGCCAGTAGCCAGACTTCAATTTCAAATTATGGTGAATTCTCCAAACTAATGGAGACTGAAAAGAAAAAATTTAAAGGCAATGAAATTGCCGGTAAGACTTTAGGTGTTATCGGTCTTGGCTCAATAGGTTCGCTTGTTGCCGATATGGCGATTAAGATGGGCATGAACGTACAGGGATTTGACCCAGCGCTTTCCGTAGAAGCTGCTTGGCGCTTACCTAGTCAAGTAAAGCGAATCGAAAATCTGAATAGCTTGGTCGGTTCATCAAATTTTATCTCACTGCATCTTCCCGTTCTGGATTCCACTAGACAATTGATCGATACCTCAATGTTTGCATCTATGCGCCAGGGAACCTGTTTACTAAATTTCGCGCGGGATGAAATCGTCGATACCGAAGCACTTACTGCTGCATTGGATTCTGGAAAAGTTGGGAAGTATGTGTGCGATTTCCCACGACCGGAATTTCAGGGCCGCGAAAATGTTATCTCTATGCCCCATATCGGCGCCAGCACAGCTGAAGCTGAAGAGAATTGCGCCATGATGGCTGCAGATCAACTGCGAGATTTTCTAGAAAATGGCAACATCACGAATTCAGTGAATTTCCCCAATCTCCATCTAGAACGCGATGCTAATGCAGAGCGGTGTACTCGCTTAGCCATAAGCAACAAAAACGTCCCCAAGATGCTGGGCCAAATCCTATCTGTATTGGCAGATCAAAACATAAATGTTATCGATATGTTAAATAAAAGCCGTGAAGAAGTTGCTTACAACTTAATTGACCTTGAGAGTGAACCTTCAGATTCCGCTCTTGAAGCAATTGCAAATATTGATGACGTAATCAAAGTTACCGTTATATAGTTTTAAAGTAGGAAACCGGCAATGACTCGAGTTTTTAATTTTGGTGCAGGTCCTGCCATGCTGCCAACCGCAGTTATGGAAAAAGCACAGCAAGAATTTCTGGATTATGCTGGCATGGGTGCATCGGTAATCGAAATCAGCCACCGCTCGAAAGAGTTCGATGCAATCATTAATGCAGCTGATGAATTGTTAATTGAACTAGCGAACATCCCGGAAAATTATAAAATTCTGTATGTGCATGGTGGCGCTCAGATGCAGTTTTCTGCGGTGCCACTAAATCTAATTAATCGCACTTCAGCGCGTAAAGCCGCTTATATTGAATCTGGAAATTTTGCGAAATTAGCAAATAAAGAAGCGGCTCGCTTTGGCAACATCGAAATTGTCGCCAGTAGTGAAAAAACTAACTATGACAGAATTCCTGATCTAGATCCCTCTTCTATTAATGAAGATCATTCCTATTTACATATCACCAGCAACAATACAATCTATGGAACCCGCTTTCAGAAATTCCCTGAAACGGGAAATGTTCCTCTTGTCGCTGACATGACTTCCGAGTTCCTCTCTCGCAAATTAGACATAGAGAAATTTGGAGTTATTTTTGCTGGATTGCAAAAAAATTTGGGCCCTGCTGGACTCGCACTGGTAGTAATTAGAGAAGATCTGCTAGAACATGCGGTGCCTGATATTCCAAATTTGCTGTATTACAAAACTTATGCAGACAAGCATTCACTCGCAAACACCAATAACACTTTTGCAATTTACATGATGAAGTTGGTATTAGAATGGCTGCAGGAACAAGGAGGTATTGCAGCAGTCGAAAGACAAAATACCGCAAAGGCAAAAATGCTATACGATTTAATCGATCAGTCTGATTTTTACCTTGGCTCCGCCCATCCTGACCATCGCTCTACAATGAATGTTACATTTAATCTGGCAAATAATGACTTGCTTGATGATTTTCTCGCCAAAGCGTTAGATGGCGGCTTATACGCTCTTAAAGGCCACCGGAATGTAGGTGGGGTTCGCGCTTCTATTTACAATGCGATGCCACTGGCTGGGTGCGAAGCCTTAGCTGAATTTATGCGGGAATTCGAACGCAGCAATTCTTAAGATAACACCACTCTGGGCTCGTTCTTAACCCATCAGGCCTGATATAGTTTGCTTAGAAAGTATTCCTAGCAGGTGTTATGAGCGCATTACGAAAGATTATCCATGCCGATTGTGATTGTTTCTACGCGTCAATCGAAATGCGCGATAATCCAAGCCTAGCGGGCAAACCAATTGCTGTTGGAGGGTCTCCCGAGCGCCGTGGAGTCATTGCAACCTGTAACTATGATGCGCGGGAATTTGGCGTTCACTCTGCTCTAGCTTCTGCCACCGCCCGTAAACGTTGCCCCCAACTGATCATAATTCGCCCGGATATGGAGAAGTATCGAACTGCTTCCCAACAGGTTCACGAAATATTCCAAAAATACACCGAGATCATCGAGCCACTTTCTCTAGATGAGGCCTACCTGGATGTAACGGACTGTAAACAGTTTCAGGGTAGCGCCATCAAGATTGCAGAAGCTATCCGCAAGGAAGTGCGAGAAAAAATTGGCATAACTATTTCGGCCGGCATCGCTCCGAATAAGTTTCTCGCCAAGATTGCCAGTGATTGGAATAAACCCGATGGTCAATTAGTAATTGGGCCTGAACAAGTGGAAGGCTTTGTAGCGGCTTTACCAGTAAAGAAATTGCACGGAGTGGGGAAGGTCACCGCTAATAAAATGAAACGCCTGGGTATCCAGACCTGCGGAGATCTTCGCAATCTTGATCAAGAGAAATTACATAAATATTTCGGTAGTTTTGGCGAGCGTTTGCATCAGCTTAGTACTGGAGAAGATCATAGGGCAGTGAAGACTGAACGCATTCGTAAATCACTTAGCGTTGAAAACACATATGCGGAAGATTTGCCTAATTTACAAGCTTGCCTAAAAGAACTGCCTGACTTAATGCAACAGCTTGAAAAAAGAATGGAAAGAATCACGAGTGACTATGTGATCAACAAACAGTTTATCAAAATCAAGTTTCATGATTTTGTACAAACGACCGTGGAAATGATTTCT
>DFQD01000035.1:5135-7900 GCA_002377605.1 Gammaproteobacteria bacterium UBA3498
AGTACTGGAGAAGATCATAGGGCAGTGAAGACTGAACGCATTCGTAAATCACTTAGCGTTGAAAACACATATGCGGAAGATCTACCTGATTTACAGGCCTGCCTGAAAGAACTGCCTGACTTAATGCAACAGCTTGAAAAAAGAATGGAAAGTATCACGAGTGACTATGTGGTCAACAAACAGTTTATCAAAATTAAGTTTCATGATTTTGTGCAAACGACCGTGGAAATGATTTCTCAAGCGGCCGAAATCAATAATTTCAATAGCCTATGTGAAGAAGGATTTGCACGCGGCAAAAAGCCGGTTAGATTACTCGGATTGGGAGTGCGGGTTTCCCCTAAGGATCAGGATGCGGAGACCGACAACAGAGCAGGCAGTCAAAGGAAGGATGAACAACTTTCCTTAATTGCTGAGCCGGCAGAAGAGTAATCAGCATGAGTCGCTATCGGCCACCGCAAAAACCAGGCGCTAAGTATATAACCAACGAGGGTGAGAAGATTCTCAAGGAAGAGTTGCATCAACTATGGAAAGTTGAACGCCCTCAGGTTACTCAATCTGTTTCTGAGGCCGCCGCACTCGGAGACAGATCCGAGAACGCTGAATATATTTATGGTAAAAAACGACTAAGGGAGATTGACCGAAGGGTCCGCTATCTCAGTAAGCGACTTGAAGAAGTTACCGTAGTGTCAGCGCCTCCTGATGATCAAAGTAAAATATACTTTGGCGCCTACGTGACTCTGGAAGAGGATAACGGCAATGAGACGAGATATCGACTCGTAGGCCCAGATGAAATTGATCCGCGCAAAGGCTATATCAGTATCGACTCACCATTGGGAACTCAACTGTTGGGCAAGTCGATCGATGCAGAATTACTAATCGATTTGCCAACAGGTGCCCACAACTATTTCGTCATCAATATCGAGTATGAGTAGGCGCTTGGAATGAAACACGCAACTATCTTGGCAACAAACTTTTTCTGCAGAAATCAGCCGGGGGTCAATAGTTAATTGACTGCCGGCCGATCTTCTTAAAGTTAGTTTGACTGTTGATTGAATTTATCCAACTGTTCTTGGGTTGCTTCCTGCTGGTACTTAGCTTTCCATTCCGAATAGGGCATACCGTAGACGATCTCACGAGCCACATCGTACCCTACTTCGTGACCTCGATTTTCTGCTTCGGCGCTATACCATTTCGATAGACAATTTCTACAAAAGCTTGCCAAGTTCATTAGATCTATATTCTGCACGTCTTTGCGACTATCAAGATGACTCAAAAGTCTTCTGAAAGTGGCAGCCTCAATCTCGACACGCTCTTTATTATCCATTTAAAGATTACCTATGCAGCTTGATTACTGAAGTTGGATCCACCCTTATGAGGCGGAGTTATTCGGTGCTTCTTATCGATAGATTTAAGTTGCCTTTCGGCGGCGTTGAACGCGTCTCTAATTGCCACATAGAGATCCTCGTGAGCATGATTGTCGTGCTGTTCTTGATTTACGCGCACCTCTTTGAAAGGAGTATGAATTTCTAATCCGACTGAATAGACCTTGCCTTTATGATGATTATTATGAGGTGAATCCAATACAACTCGACCGGCAATTATCTCGTCACAATAGCGTTCAAGCTTTTGAATTCGTTTTTGTACTGCGCCAGCTATAGCATCTGTCTGCTCTATGTTGTGGAACACAACTTGGAATTCATTGGTCATAAATTACTACCTCCCGATTACTTTAAAATAGCGGTTTATTACTGTTCGCTTATTTTAAGATGCCTCCTCTCTTACTATGTCTTGATTAATATCATTGCGTTCTTGATTCAAAAATCCTAGCTCAAATCTTCTAAATGCAAAAAGTCACCCGTCATTTATCTTCGACACGAACAAAATCCGCGCGTTGACGAAATAAGAATTGACCAAGTGATTAAAAAAGATTTGAGTTGGGGGCTAGATACGTCAGTACCTAGGTCTTGCGGAATATTCATCGAATGCTGCACTGGGTGATCTTTGAGCATTCCCCCTCCTTCTTGTGCAATGACTTTAGATTACCCCTTTCAGATTGGATTGTCTAAAGATTAGAGCTACTCTATTCATCTGAGCTGCGGAAGCACCAGTGCCACGGTTCATAATTTATTCCCTGAGAATTATTTCTTGGAAAACTCATAAAGAATCCATATTTATTACCATTAGTTTTAAGCCATTGAAATGCTTTCGTATTCTCGAAACCCTCAATTAGAGCATCACATCCTGGCGTACCTATATCCACCGCGCGACCAGTATGGTGTTCGCTGTAACCGGGTGCTGCATTGGCTTTAAGAATTTCCGTAATCTCCCTGCCTTCCTCGAGTTTTCTAGCGATTAGATCGTGCTGGTACTGTATATCTCGATACGCTGAGATCAGAAAAATGGTCACTCCCGCTTCAGACGCAGCTTGTTTCATTGCGGTCCAGGAAGCGAAGGAATCTGGAGTCAATCGTTGCGGCCTTCCATAGAAATCAGCCTCAGTATCTACTAATTCGGAAGGCTCTTTACATAATGGCAGCGAACAAGTATTACTATAGTCGTCTGGAATACCCAGGGCGCTATGAAGCACACTTAATCGATTCTGAAATGATTCTGAGTTGGTCACAGAGTTTCTCAAAAAATAGCCCACTCTAATGTGGGCTATTTTTCAAAATAATGAACGAAATTATCTTGGATAACTATTGTAAACAGTGTTAATCCAAGCTTCTTCGCTTATAAATCCTTGGCCCCAGGATTCAAGATCAGAT
>DFQD01000095.1 GCA_002377605.1 Gammaproteobacteria bacterium UBA3498
ATCACTTTGGCAACTCCCTGCTCCAGGCATTCGACGATTAAGGCATGGCCTATTGATACTTCAAGGATGTTTGGAATCTGGAGAAATGCCCCCAAATTCATCAAATCCAGATCATGACCTGCATTGATTCCAATCCCTAATTCGCTAGCACGGGCGGCGGTATCTGCATATGACCGCAAAACTTGTTCTTGCTCGGCCGAACCAAAACTCGAGGCATATTCCTCGGTGTAGAGCTCAATTCGATTTGCACCAACTCCAGCTGCTTCATCGACGAGACTAGGCACAGGATCTAAAAATAAACTACTGCGAATTCCTGCATCATGTATTTCATCCAATACTGCTTTCAGTAACTCTTCGTATTGTTTGACTTGCCAGCCGTGATCAGAAGTTAACTGGTCAGGCTCATCGGGAACCAAAGTGCATTGCGAGGGATTGACGCTTAGAACTAAATCCAGAAACTCTCTTGAGGGAAAGCCTTCTATATTAAATTCAACACCTCCCTTTAGCTTTAAAAATTCACTTAGCTCATAAACGTCTTTTCTAGTTATATGTCGTTCGTCCGGTCGCGGATGTACAGTAATACCAGTAACGCCTAATCCGATTACTCGTTCAGCGAAATCAATAACATTTGGGAAGTCGCGACCACGAGAATTTCGTAGCAATGCGATCTTATTTAAGTTAACACTTAGGATCGTCATTTACTTAAGGCCCTTCCTTCAGAAAATCCAGTACTACCTTTTGAAATTTCTGAGGTTTATCTGCATGTAACCAATGTCCCGCCTGCATTATGATCTCGAATTGCGCGTTTGGAAATATTTCCAATATTTCTTCCTTTTGTTGTTCTTTGATGTAGTTTGATAGCGAACCTCTTACAAATAGAGTGGGTTTGCTAAACGGAGTCGAGGCAATGGGTTTTTCTCGTAACCGATGATAATTGTTTTCGATCGATGCCAGATTCATACGCCAACTGTATTTTCCCTGATCATTTCTAATCAGATTCGTTAACACAAAATTACGAGTAGGCTCATCAAGGATGTAATTTTCTAGAAATTTCCCCGCATCTAAACGGCTTTTAATTTCTTCAAAATCTAAAGCTTTCATTCCCTCGATTATCTCAACATGTCCATCCGCTACTTCTGCATAGTCTACTGGAGCTATATCAACGACTAAGAGTTTATTTACCTTGTCTGCTCGAGATAGTGCCAACTCCATAGCAACTTTCCCTCCCATAGAATGCCCAATGAAGCTCGCTGATGGAATGTTACAGTGATTCATGAGCTCGAGCACATCTTCAGCCATCGCAGGGTAGTTAAGCTCAGGGTGGTGAAATGAGTCGCCATGGTTTCTTAAATCAACCCCGATAACGGAGTAATGCTCAGCCAGAAAATTACTGTGGGCGCCCCAGTTGCCGAGACTGCCATATAAGCCATGCAAGATAAGAAGAGGTTCACCTTCATGGGAGTACTGCCGAAAATTTAACAGCATGCTCTCAGAGAGATTCCAAAATTGCCATAACGTCTTCGTGATGAGACTTGGTTTTTACTTTGTCCATGATGTGTGCAATTTTTCCCTTTTTGTCGATAACGAAAGTTGTGCGAATGATTCCCATAAACTCTCGCCCCATGAATTTCTTCAAACCCCACACACCATAATTGTCTGCAATAGCATGGTCTTCATCTGACAACAATACAAAGTTCAGATCTTCCTTGTCTTCGAACTTTTTAAGGCGAGCCACCGGATCAGGAGAAATTCCCAGTGACACCGCACTAAATTTCGCCAGATCCTTTTTACTATCCCGAAGTCCACAGGCCTGTACTGTACAACCAGGGGTCATTGCTTTGGGATAAAAGTAGAGAACAACATTCTTCTTGTCCTTAAAGTCTTTCAGGCTGACTTTCTTTCCATTCTGATCATGCAAAGTGAATACAGGCGCTAAGTTTCCGATCTTTAGGGTTACCATTACTTTTTCCAACCTTTTCTACATCAATGTAATAATTTCAATCGCTAATGGACTCATGGCCACCTAACCAATGTATGTCAAAATTCCAACCAGATTCAAGAGGATTGCTCCGCTTGCCAGTCAATAAAAGGGCTTTGGAGTTATTATTAAACTTTCGCCTGTTAGTTTCTCGCCATTGCTAGTCTAATTCATTAATTATCTCCAGAGATCTCAAGACTCCACCTTACATCAAAGCATATTTCTTTGTAGTTTTGATTTGTACTCTTAGTTCGTGCTACGAATGACTTTCTTTTGTTAACATTCGCTGCATGCAAAAGCCCGAGTCCATTGTCATTCTTACCGGCGCAGGAATTTCTGCCGAATCTGGTATCGAAACATTTCGTGCAGCTGACGGCTTATGGGCCAATCACCCTGTCGATGAAGTAGCGACTCCCGAAGGATTCGAACGCAATCCGCAATTGGTTTACCAGTTTTATAATCAACGTAGAGAGCAACTCCTTTCTCAAGATATCAAGCCAAATGCTGCTCATACCGCACTAGCAAAATTTGAGCACGACTTCGATGGAACTTTCTTGCTGGTAACTCAGAATATCGATAATTTGCATGAGCGAGCTGGCAGCGAAAATGTCTTACACATGCACGGTGAGCTACTGAAAATGCGCTGTTTAAATTCTAAAATGGTTTTTGATATTCGAGAAAGCTTCGACTATGACACTCGCTGTGAATGTTGCCGCTCTCCCGGAAATCTGCGACCTCATGTAGTTTGGTTTGGCGAAATGCCCTTGCACATTAATCAGATCAACATGGCTTTAGAAGCCTGTGACATTTTTATTGCTATTGGCACTTCAGGTAACGTGTACCCGGCAGCAGGCTTTTACCAAACAGCCAAGAATTGCCAAGCTCATACCGTAGAGCTCAATTTAGAAAAAACCGGTTCTTCTTTCGACACTAGTGTTTACGGCCCGGCCACTCAAATTGTTCCCGAATACCTTGAAAAAATTCTCCAGAGCTAATAAAGAAGCTAGTTTTCAAACTTAAATTCTGAATGTAACTGAAGTTGGCAAGAGACACCTCTGGTCGTTACAAAGTTGCAGCTCACACTCTAGCTGCGAACTAAAACTCAACTCATCACCAGGCACTAGAGTTCGTTTTAGGCTGAGTGCTATCTCAATTCTTTTTTCATAGATAGGAATCGTATCTCCCTCAACAGTCGTCATGTATGATTCGCTGTCTGGAAATTGCAACACGTCAATGCTCCAGTGCTTTTCCTCTTCTGCTAGACAAACTCTAAGGGGCATGTAATTAGGTGAGTTTGCTGTTGGTGCCGTAACATGCCAGCCCTCAGCAATATCTAGTATTAAACTAATACTTTTCCCAGCAGTGTTCGCTGCATCTACGGTTCGAGCTTTGACTTTGGCCAATCCATGGCCCACATACTGAATGAGCTCCCTGCTCCCTTCGTAACAGTTTGCAAGCTGCCTCAACATGCTGACGTGGCTGATAGCATTGTTGTTAATTTCACCAATAAGCGAAGCGATACACTGTTCAGCCCTCTCACTGTATAGTTGTTGACAGCCTTCTTCCAGATAGGCCGAGCGATCTCGAAGACCAATTAAACAAGCTAAAGCCGTAGCCGCCGGAGCAAATGTAGCACCATCACTAGCACTGCGAGAACGAGTCAGTTGTGGACCCACCTGGTTTGATGGACTGAGAAAAAATCCCATTTCCTTTTCATCCCAGAAGCTAGTAATACATGCGCACATTAAACTATTTGCCTGTTGCAAATATCTAACCGCTGAGGTGATATCGAATATAGATATCAGCGCTTCAATCAAGTTAACATAATCTTCAAGCTGCCCCTCAATAGAAGTAGTTCCGTCCAAGTAGATTCGCCGCAGTGTTCCATCATTACAGAGATTATTAGAAAGAATAAAACCAAGGGCTTTTTCTGCAGAAACAGTCCAATGTTTCTGCGAAAAATAATCTCCTGCTTTTGCAAGAGAAGTAATCATTGCAGAAGACCAAGCAACAATTAGCTTGTCATCTCTTAGTGGGTGAATGCGCTGCTCACGAACTTGATAGAGCTTTTTCAAAATCGAATCCAATTTATTTTCAAACTCTGGCCCGAATTGCTTTTCATAATCAGTAAAAGGTTTCGAAAGGTTTAAGATATTAGACCCTTCAAAATTTCCTGACTCACTGACACCAAATACATCGACTACAAGCTTTGCTTCGTCCTTGGAAAGCGCTTCTTGTAATTGGTCTACTGACCAGAGAAAGAAAACACCTTCAGCACCCTCACTATCTGCGTCAGTAGCAGAGTAAAACCCTCCTTCAGATAATTGCATATCACGCAAAACATATTCTAGAGTTTGAAAAAGAACTCGTTTGAAGAACGGATTGCCAGAAAGTCTAAATGCATTCAAGTATACGAGGCTCAATTGTGATTGGTTGTAAAGCATTTTTTCAAAATGGGGTACTAACCATTCAGCATCTACACTATAACGATGAAACCCGCCGGCAACTTGATCGTAAATTCCTCCTCGACCCATAGCATCCAGACTACGTGAGGCAAACTCCATAGCATTTACATGACGGTGACGCTCCCCGTGATCCAGCATAAACAACAACAACGGCTCTTGAGGAAATTTGGGTGCTCCGGCCAACCCTCCCAGGCTCCTATCTTCCCGCTGAAACAATGCCTGACAGACATGACTATTGATTTCTGGCTCTAAAATGGCAGCTTTTTTTCGTTTACTAAGCATCCTGTCGATGGTTTCACCGATTTTTTTCGCACTAGACTCAAGTTCATCGAATTTTTCATTCCATGCTTCTACAATTTGTTGAAGTAGCTTCATAAAGGTTGGAGGTGGAAAATATGTAGCACCAAAAAATGGCCGGCCATCACTTAGCAAGAAGTTCGACATTGGCCAACCACCATGCCCTGACATGATTTGCACTCCCATCATGTATGCCTCGTCAATGTCAGGATATTGTTCGCGATCCATCTTGATACTGATGAAATGCTCATTCAGCACTTTAGCAATTTCTACATTGTCGAAACTTTCCACTTCCATTACATGGCACCAGTGACAGGTTGAATAACCAACCGATAGGAAGATTGGTTTGTGTTCTTGTTGTGCGATGACGAATGCCTCGCTCCCCCACGGATACCAATTCACTGGATTATGCGCATGTTGTAGAAGATAAGGTGAATCTTCTCGAATCAATCGATTGATAAATACCGCCGTGCCATCTTCATTTATATGTTCAGTGCGTTTTTCATAGCGTCCCGCTTTCGCAACTTCCAAGTCACGCAGTTCTTCTTCAATGGAATTATGGTTAAGTGATTCGCTCATCAGTTTTTCTTATATCTTTCTT
>DFQD01000245.1 GCA_002377605.1 Gammaproteobacteria bacterium UBA3498
CAGGTTCGGCAACTGAATCGCAATTCTATCTCCGGCCACCAAACTAGTTTGAGACTGCAAGTGATTGGCGAAACGACTGCTAAGATCATCAACATCCCTGTATGTTAAAGTACGCCCAAAACAAGAAAATGCTGGCAAAGAAGCATGTTCTTTGAGCATGTACTCTATAACCTCATTTAGTGAATTGTATTTTTCTGGCCTAAGGTCTTCGGCTAAAGCTTCGATCATAGAATTACTTTGTTAAAAGCGCCATTGCTTCTTCGAGACCTTTAACTGTCAATGGAAACATTCGGTCTTTAAGCAACTCTCTAACTATTTCAATGGAATAGCTGTGCTCCCAATAATCCTTGGGTGTAGGATTAATCCAGACCATGTGATCGAATGCATCCTTAATTCTTTTGATCCATACTGCACCAGCTTCTTCGTTATAGTGTTCTATACTTCCACCAATATGAGTAATCTCATAAGGCGCCATTGTGGCATCACCAACAACAATCACTTTGTAATCTTTAGAATACTTATTAAGTATCTCAAAAGTTGAAGTTGTTTCGGCATGTCTGCGACGGCTTTTAGTCCATACTGATTCATAAAGAAAGTTATGAAAGTAATAATACTTAAGATGTTTAAACTCGCTTCTGGCGGCAGAGAATAATTCTTCGCATAATTTCACATGAGGATCCATCGACCCTCCTACATCAAAGAATAGTAAAACTTTAACAGCGTTGTGCCGTTCTGGTACTAGTTTTATATCAAGTAGACCAGCATTTCTTGCAGTGGAAGATATAGTGTCCTCCATGTCTAGTTCTTCTGCCGCACCCGTTCTGGCAAACTTACGCAATCTGCGTAGAGCCATTTTTATATTTCGAGTACCAATTTCAACTGAGTCGTCCAAGTCTCTATAATTTCGACGATCCCAGACTTTAACCGCCTTCTGGTTTCTACCTCCATTCTGACCAATGCGAATTCCTTCCGGGTTATATCCATAGGCGCCAAAAGGCGACGTGCCGCCAGTTCCAATCCATTTATTCCCACCCTGATGTCTCTTCTGTTGTTCCTCTAAACGTTTCTTAAACTCTTCCATGAGTTTTTCAAAACCGCCCAGTGCTTCAATCTTTGCTTTTTCTTCATCGGTTAGCATTGACTCCAGTTGCTTTCGTAGCCATTCATCTGGGATTTCATACAAGGACAAGTCATCTAAGGCTTCTATATTCTCAAAATATTTAGCAAAAGCGACATCAAATTTATCAAAATTTTTCTCATCCTTTACGAAGCACATTCGAGACAGATAATAAAAATCGTCAACATTACCGAAAATCACATTTTGCTTCAGGCATTCAAGCAGCGTAAACAGTTCCGTAAACGATACTGGAAGTCGTTCCTGCTTAAGCGTCATAAAAAAGTTAATCAACATTAACTATTTGCTCGATGCATAAATGCAAGTTTCTCTAGCAAATGAACGTCTTGCTCATTCTTCAGCAAAGCACCATATAAAGGAGGAATGGCATTTTTCGCATCATGATTTTTCAAAATATCTGCCGGAATATCATCAGCCATCAATAGTTTCAACCAGTCAATTAATTCAGAAGTAGAAGGCTTCTTCTTTAATCCTGGAATTTTTCGCACGTCAAAGAATATATCCATAGCCTGACTAACCAATCTTTTTGCAATGTCTGGATAATGGACTTTTACGATTTTTTCCATAGTCAAAGTATCTGGAAACTCAATATAGTGAAAAAAACAGCGACGCAAAAACGCATCTGGCAATTCCTTCTCATTGTTACTTGTAATCACTACGATAGGTCGAGTTTGAGCTTTAATAAGCTCTTTAGTCTCGTAAACAAAGAACTCCATTTTGTCTAACTCGAGTAAAAGATCGTTAGGAAACTCGATATCAGCCTTATCGACCTCATCGATTAACAATACACATTGAGTCTCGGAGCCAAACGCTTGCCAGATCTTGCCCTGGACAATGTAATTCGAAATATCGTGAACTTTTTCGTCCCCAAGTTGCGAATCACGCAATCTGGAAACAGCATCGTACTCATAAAGTCCTTGCTGGGCTTTAGTGGTAGATTTTATATGCCACTGAATCAGAGGCAAATCCAATGCTTTCGCTATCTGCTCTGCGAGCATGGTCTTGCCAGTGCCAGGCTCTCCTTTGATCAATAAGGGTTTTTGTAATTGAATTGAAGCATTAACTGCCATCTGCAATTCGTCTGTGGCTACATATTCTTCAGTGCCGGTAAAATTCATTGGTTAAATTCCACTACGTTCAAAAAGTGCGCGTATTGTAAAGGGCAGGTGGGTATTAATACAGGAAAACCCTCGGCTGAAACAACATGCTTTCGAGCAGCCAGGTATAAGAAGCTCGCCAATTTTTAGCCATTTTTATCCGAGAATTTAAACTTAGGAGACACCGCTTCAGCGCGGATTTTTTGAATGAAGTAAACAATTGCTACGACGATTTGAGAAGCGATTATTCCCAGAACTAAAGGTATTGCTGAACGAGGAACCGCCTCCCCCCCTATAGTAATAAGATCAAGAGCCATAACCATTAAGGCCGGCGCCATCGTCTCTCCTTGAATATTCGCGTACCACGGGGTCAAAATTATAGCCGCAGCCGCAGCTCTCAGCGAAAAACTTGTCCATTTCGCTTTATTGAATTTAGTCACTATCCAAAAAACACCATAGAAAATAGCGCCTGCTATCAAATAGATAATCCAGATTAACAAGTAGTTTGCTTCTACTCCCATTATTTATGATTTAACCCATCGAATAACATGTTCCTCATAGCCTCCTTCGTGAACATACTCTTCTGAAAGTGTCTTGCCAGAAACCGATATCCCAGCGTTTATTATTGAGTGGTCGCAGTTTGTAAGCAATGGATGCCAGTCGTACAAAGGCTTATTTTCAGACCTCAATCGATAAGCACAAGTATCTGGCATCCAGTTAGCATTCTGTTCGTACATCTCTTTCACGTTTAGACAAGTAGGTACCAGATTCGTTCTCTTTGCGTAATTAGAACAGCGGCAGTTTTGATCTAAATATCGGCAGGCGACTCGCGTCCAAAATAATTCGTTTGATTTGTCGTCTTGGACTTTTTTTAAACAACACCGACCACAACCATCACAAAGTAATTCCCACTCTTCAGTAGTTAGCTCTTCCAGTGGTAATTTCCAAAACTCTTTGCGAACAATTGTAGTCACATTATCGCCGCTGATCCAAAGAGAGGTTTGATTTCCGGTTCCAATAACTCTTTGCGCCACCCGGAAAGATTTCCTTCCCAACGTAACTCTCCAAAACTTTCATAATCACGCACCAAATTTTGTAATAATCGCTTTCGAGCTAGCAATTCTGGCGCAACTGATAATTTCTCTGCTAAAGAGGATACTACTGACTGACAAGCCTTTAATT
>DFQD01000150.1:0-2205 GCA_002377605.1 Gammaproteobacteria bacterium UBA3498
CTAGTAGACATTGCGGAGCATTCAATATGCCAACCTGGGCGACCATATCCCCATGGCGAATCCCATCCTACTCCGCCATCACCAGACGCTTTCCATAACACAAAATCCCTGGGGTCTTGCTTTAACTCGCCAATTTCGATACGTGCGCCATCGAGTAATTCGTCCAATTTCTTTTTCGATAACTTTCCATAGTCTGGAAATCGCATTACTGAAAAATACACATCACCGTTATCCGCTTTATACGCGAACTCCTTATCAATTAATATTTCAATCATTGAAATGATTTCATCGATGTGATCAGTTGCGCGCGGCTCCTGATCGGGTGGAATAATTGCCAGTGCCTTTTCATCTTCATGCATGGCCTCAATGAAACGCGCAGTAAGCTCTGAAAACAACTCCTGGTTTTCAGTTGCTCGTTGCAGGATCTTGTCATCGATATCGGTAATATTGCGCACATAAGTTACGTCGAAGCCACTAGCTCGCAAATAACGAACAATTACATCGAATGCTACTAGCATGCGGGCGTGGCCCAGGTGGGTATAGTCGTATACCGTCAGGCCACAGACATAGATACGAACCTTACCTTCATCGATTGGGCGAAAATCTTCTTTCGCATGGGTCATTGTGTTATAGATTTTTAGCATTGGATAAAACTTTATTAGTCTATTCGGCCCAGGAATCACGAAGAGTTATAGTTCGATTGAAGACTGGGGTTTCTTCAGTACTGTCGATAGTGTCAATGCAAAAATATCCTTCCCGTTCGAATTGAAAGTTTGAGAACGCACCAACGCCCAAAGCCGAAGGTTCCACGACACATTCCATTAATTCAACTAATGACGATGGATTAAGGCACTGGCGGTAATCTTTGATAATTTTTGACTCCGGATTTTTCTCATTGAAAAGACGGTCATATAGTCGTACCTTAACAGGAATTCCTGCTGTTGCTGATACCCAATGAATTACCCCTTTTACCTTTCTGCCTTCGGGTTTTTTCCCTAATGTGTCTTTATCGACGCTACATTTAAGTTCAGTAATTTCACCTTGAGCATCCTTTATCACTTCATCGCACTTAATCACATAGGATCCACGTAAACGCACTTCACCTCCAGGTACAAGACGCTTAAATCCGGTCGGAGGATCTTCTTCAAAGTCTCCACGATCAATAAAAATGTCACGAGTGAATGGAACATCGCGCCTACCCATCATTTCATCTTTTGGATGATTCTGGAGACTTAATAATTCACTGTGATCAGGATCAAGATTTTCAAGTACTATACGTAAAGGACTTAAAACACACATCGCTCGTGGAGCGTTTTTATCTAGATCATCTCGAATGGCATGCTCAAGCATACTCATATCGACTACGCTCTCTGAACGACTCACTCCAACACTTTCGCAAAAATTACGAATTGATGCTGGAGTAAACCCCCTCCTACGCATTCCGGCGAGGGTTGGCATGCGCGGATCATCCCAGCCTTGCACGACGCCGGCATCGACCATCTCTTTCAAATTACGTTTGCCCATCATGGTGTAAGTGAGTTTTAACTTCGCAAACTCAGTTTGTTCCGGCAGAACATATTTTATCCCTTCAGAACCGAGCTCACTGACCGATTGCAAAGATCCAAGATCCAGACTATTCAGAATCCAATCGTAAAGCGGCCTGTGATCTTCGAACTCCAGTGTGCAAAGAGAATGGGTTATATTTTCAATCGCGTCCGAAATACAGTGGGTATAGTCATAGGTCGGATAAATACACCATTGATCACCGGTTTGATGATGGGTAGTTTGACGAATTCTATATAGGATAGGATCCCGCATATTGACATTAGGAGATGCCATATTAATCTTAGCTCGCAGCGAGTAACTGCCATCTTTAAATTCACCTGCGCGCATGCGAACGAATAAATCGAGGCTTTCATCTATTGCGCGATTCCTATCTGGACTATCTGTACCCGGCTCTGTCAGAGTGCCTCGATACTCCCTAGCTTGTTCGGCAGATAAGCTATCGACGTAGGCGAGCCCTTTTTCAATTAGCTGCACAGCAAAACTGTATAAATGCTCAAAATAGTCTGAGGAGTGACGTACCTCTCCATTCCATTCAAAACCAAGCCAACGAATATTGTCTTTAATTGCATCTACATACTCCTTACTCTCCTTGGCGGGATTTGTATCGTCGAAGCGCAGATTGCAGCGGCCATTGTTTTC
>DFQD01000150.1:2518-14409 GCA_002377605.1 Gammaproteobacteria bacterium UBA3498
GGCCATTGTTTTCAGCTGCCACAGAAAAATTTAAGAAAATAGACTTAGCGTGGCCGATATGTAAATAACCATTGGGCTCGGGAGGGAAGCGAGTGCGCACACGACCTTCATGCTTTTGAGAAGCAATATCCTGCGCAATCATGTTGCGTATAAAATTCGATGGCGACGCAATCTCTAACGAGGTACGACTTTCCCTTTCCAATTTTGCCATTACTGAAATCTTTATATTTACTGATGAGGACTAGTGAAAGAACCCGGGGCTTTCGAGAGTTTTATAAAAGCCTTATTATAACTGCTCCATTTAAAAGCATTAAATAAAACTTACTACGGAATTGCTGTCAGGGAGTAATAATGATTGTTTTTAAGACTAATTTCGGTCAGATCAGGATCGAACTGGATTTCGACAAAGCCCCCAAGTCCTCAGCAAATTTCCTCAATTATGCTAAAGACGGTTTCTATGATGGCACCATATTCCATCGTGTGATCGATAATTTCATGATCCAAGGAGGAGGATTCGAGGCAGGAATCTCACAAAAAGATAACGGCGACCCTATCCAAAATGAAGCGGATAATGGCTTATCTAATCTCACAGGGACTGTGGCTATGGCAAGAACTTCCGATCCTCACTCCGCAACCTCACAGTTTTTTATTAATGTTGCAGACAACCTATTCCTCGATCATCGTAATAAGACTGATCAAGGATGGGGCTATGCCGTATTCGGAAAAGTAGTTGAAGGAATGGAAGTCGTCGATAAAATTAAGCTCTGTGAAACGGGGTCAAGCTCAGGTCACAACGATGTTCCTGTCGTCGATGTCATAATTGAATCGACCGAAATTGAAGAAGAATAGTTTTGCCCGATCGCATTCTCCTAATCTCGGATTTACACCTCGAAGAACAAAGGCCAGATATCACTGCCGCATTTAGGCAGTTTCTGCAGAACAATCATGGAAACTGCTCTGAGCTCTATATTCTTGGCGATTTATTCGAGGTTTGGATAGGAGACGATGCAAAAACAAAACTTGCCGAAGAAGTTGCACTCGAGCTTCGCAAATTCAAACAAGCCGGAAGCTCAATTTATTTACTGCATGGCAATAGAGACTTCCTATTAGGTACAGAATATGCTGAATCTTGTCGTGCTACTTTAATTGATGAACCTTTCGCACTGAGTACTAATGGCCTGGAAATATTACTTCTCCATGGAGATAGCCTTTGTACCGATGATCTGGATTATCAGGCATTCCGCGGTATGGTAAGAGATCCAAATTGGCAATCAGAATTTCTCAATAGATCTATAGAAGATCGTGTTGCTTATGCGAAAGAAGCCCGCCGTCAAAGCGAACTAGCAACAGGAACCAAGTCTATGGAAATAATGGACGTTAATTGTTCTGCGGTTCGCTCACTCTTTGCGGAAAACACTCAGCGAATTATTATTCATGGGCATACCCATCGTCCAGCCGTGCACAATGTGGCTCTCGATTCAAAATCTGAAACTTTTGGTAAAAGAATCGTACTGGGTGATTGGGACAAGAAACTCTGGTATGCAGAGATCAACACTGGCGAAGTCGAGTTGCGCTCCGCGCCGTTAAGCTCTTAAAACGTTGATTTAAGCAGAACTTCCGGACTGAAAGTTTGGCGCCTCAAAGTATCGATCAAAATGCGCTTCACATAATAGCAGTAATTCTTTTTCTATCTGCTCACAAAGTTGTTCTAATGATAGTTCTTCGTAAGCTGGCATGGTGTAGACACCATAATCCTCAAGGTTGTCTATAGCACGATGGTGTTTTTTCAACAAATTGTGCAACCAGCAATATGGGGATAGCTCATCATTAAATGGCACATTAGCTTTTTCCATTCCGAGTTTTAGATTAGGCACTGAAAAGATACGCATTTTATTTTCCAGAATCTGGCAAATAAGTTTTTCGATTCGTCTAAGCACGGCAGCCTTCCCGAGTTTGTCGTAGCCATTCCAATTAATGACTTCGAAAGAATAGCGTTTGCAACCTCGGCAAACGGAATCCCCTAGGGAAGTAGTCGAGCATATTCCTATGCAAGGAGTTTTAGGATTATTCATCGATCGAATTCAGTTTGCAGATTAAAATCTTGTCGTAACGCCGCATAAAGACTTTAACAAGTCTGGATCATTTGTAAACCGAGAAAATTTCTGTACTCGAGGCCATTCATCATGTTACCGAACTCGAGCGCCAACTGGATTTTTCCTTTGATTTACAATAGAATACGAGCCTGATTTAAACGACTGCTTCGGCATTAAGCTGTGTCCAAATTTTGAACTTAAAGCAGCCTGCTTACTAAATTCCACCTGTAAGTGACTCCAGTAAAGTTTCTCTAACGTTTTGACTTAGAATTAAATCCTTTACGCTTAAAAACTCGCTTACAGGCAAATGAACGAGGAGTTTTTCGTGTTAGAAGAATATAGAAAACACGTGGCCGAAAGAGCTGAACAGGGAGTGGTTCCAAAACCCCTCTCGGCGGGGCAAGTTGCTGACCTGGTAGGATTATTAAAATCACCTCCCGCTGGCGAAGAAGAATTTATTCTCGGCCTGATTTCCGATCGTGTACCACCCGGCGTTGACGAAGCAGCCTATGTTAAAGCGTCTTTTCTTTCTGCCATTACGAAAGGCGAAGATGAATCCCCGCTTATTGATAAAAAACTAGCCATAAGCCTTTTAGGCACCATGCTTGGTGGTTATAACATTGCCACTCTAGTTGAATTACTTGATGATGAAGAGCTAGCGGCGGCGGCGGCAGATGAGCTTTGTCATACCCTGTTAATGTTCGATGCGTTCCACGACGTTGCGGAAAAAGCCAAAAATGGCAATGAAGAAGCAAAAAGAGTTTTAAATTCATGGGCAAACGCTGACTGGTTCACTAATAAGGCTGAAATCCCAGAAAAGCTCACGGTAGTTGTTTTTAAAGTGCCCGGGGAAACAAACACGGACGATCTTTCTCCTGCCCAGGACGCATGGTCAAGACCAGACATCCCCCTACATGCGAAAGCTATGTATAAAAATCCGCGGGAAGGCGTTACCAATGCTGAAGCACAAATTAATGAGCTAGAAGAAACTGGTTTTCCTGTAGCCATGGTTGGCGATGTCATGGGTACAGGCTCATCCCGCAAGTCCGCAACAAACTCCTTACTCTGGTACATAGGTGATGATATTCCTCATATTCCTAACAAGCGTGATGGCGGAGTATGTATTGGCGGAAAGATTGCCCCAATCTTTTTTAATACCATGGAAGATGCTGGAGCCCTACCCTTCGAATGTGATGTTGATGGTTTAGATACTGGCGACATTATTGATATCGACGTGTATGCCGGGGAAATTACGCGCCATGATTCCGGAGACCTGGTCACAAAGTTCGAACTAAAAACTGAAGTGTTATTGGATGAAGTGCGTGCAGGTGGAAGGATTCCACTAATTATCGGGCGCGGCCTTACGCAACGTGCTCGAGATGAACTAGATCTTGGGCCCTCAGACGTATTCCGTTCGCCGGTTCAAGGTCAGAAATCAGATAAAGGATTCACTCTCGCTCAAAAAATGGTGGGTAAGGCTTGTGGTATGGAAGGTGTACGCCCTGGAAGTTACTGCGAACCAAAAATGACTACAGTAGGTAGTCAGGATACTACCGGGCCGATGACCCGGGACGAATTAAAAGATTTAGCCTGTCTTGGTTTTTCTTCAGACCTGGTTATGCAATCTTTCTGTCATACCGCCGCTTATCCTAAGCCAGTAGATATCGAAACCCAGCATACCCTGCCCGATTTTATACATACCCGCGGTGGCGTTTCTCTGCGACCAGGTGATGGCATTATTCACTCTTGGTTAAATCGTATGTTGCTACCGGATACAGTCGGTACGGGTGGCGATTCCCATACCCGTTTTCCGATCGGCATTTCTTTCCCAGCAGGTTCAGGTCTGGTTGCCTTCGCTGCTGCTACGGGAGTTATGCCTTTAGATATGCCTGAGTCCGTTCTAGTTCGGTTTAAAGGCGAAATGCAGCCAGGAATAACACTTCGAGATTTAGTAAATGCCATTCCACATGCAGCAATTCAATCCGGCGATCTCACTCTAGATAAAAAAGGAAAGAAGAATATTTTCTCAGGGCGAATTCTCGAAATTGAAGGTCTGCCCAAACTTAAAGTTGAACAGGCATTTGAACTTTCCGACGCATCCGCGGAACGTTCAGCCGGTGGTTGCAGCATTCGACTGGACAAAGAACCCATAATCGAATATTTCAAATCGAATGTTACTTTACTCAGGTGGATGATCGATAACGGATACCAAGATGCGCGAACGCTAGAACGCAGAGCGAGAGCAATGGAAGATTGGTTAGAAAATCCTGTGTTAATGGCTCCGGATGTAGACGCAGAATATTACAAAATTATTGAGATTGACCTTAATGAAATTAAAGAACCTTTGTTAGCCTGCCCTAACGACCCAGATGACATCAAGCCCTTATCAGATGTCCAAGGCACCAAGATAGACGAAGTATTCGTCGGTTCTTGTATGCTCAATATCGGAAATTTTCGAGCAGCTGCTGAAGTCTTGAAACAAGTTGAGCCCCCTTTACCTGCGCGGTTATGGATAGCACCACCAACAAAAATGGACGAACATCAACTTAAAGAAGAAGGCATCTACAATATCTTTGGAGTTTCTGGTGCTCGACTCGAAATGCCCGGTTGTTCTCTATGTATGGGAAATCAGGCACGAGTCGCACCAAACTCCACTGTAGTTTCTACATCGACTCGTAACTTCCCAAATCGTCTGGGACAGGGAGCCGATGTATTCCTTGCTTCAGCAGAGTTGGCAGCTGTCAGCTCAGCGCTAGGGAAGATTCCCGACATGGATGAGTACATGAGCTATATGCAAACGGTCGATACGATGAAGGGAGATATTTATCGTTACCTCAATTTTAACGAAATTCAAAGCTTTCAGGAATCAGCGGAAAGAGCCAAGAATATACCTTTAACTAATGTCCAAATACTGAACTAGTCCTCAATCAATAACTAAATAAGAAGGGTGGTCAGGCACCCTTCTTGTTTGTTAACTATAATAGCTATTCAAACCGTGCTCTTCTCAGCGACTTCATAGACATCTTTTGATAGATCTGCATTCGCTTTAATACGATTCAATTGGGCTTGCATCAAGGCTTGTCTATTACTGTCATATTTCTTCCATTTAGTTAGCGGTATAAGTAAACGAGCGGCGATTTGTGAATTCAGCTTATCTAATTCTAAGATTCGATCTGCAAGGAATTCATAACCTTCTCCACTCTGCTGATGAAAACCAATATGATTCTGGCCGCAGAATGCACCGATGAGCGAGCGCACCTTGTTCGGGTTTTTTATGTCAAATGCTTCATGAGTTAGCAGAGATTCAACTTGATTTAGAGTATTGAGTGACTGGCAGGTCGCCTGGATTACAAACCACTGATCGACAACCAAAGGTTCATGTTGCCATTGTTGGTAAAAAGTATCTAATGCTTGTGCTCCTAAATTCTTTCCCTGTTCACAAGAGCTGTTTACCAGTTGCCGCAGTGCTGCTGCCCGATCAGTCATATTGCTTGCTGTATTAAATTGCTCATAGCAAGTCTCTAGGCACTCTGAATCTTTAGTTCTTACCAAGTAACCAAGCGACAAATTCTTTAATGCACGCCGAGCAATAGAAGAGGCATCAGCTTTATAAGGTTCATCTATATTTGTTTTGTTATAAATCTGAGCAAATAAATCCTTTAATTCTAAAGCCAGGTGATTTGACAACGATTCCCGCACGCGATGAATAACATCGACGTCCGCTACCTCTGCTTGCTCAATTAAGAAGCCTTCTGTAGGTAAGGCTAGCAGATGGGCCACCATAGCCTGATCTATTGTGTCATCTTGCAGTGCATTCTCGAGCACACCTTTAAAAGCGTCTTCAATAATTGCTGGAACATTCGCTGACTTTGATTCTTGTAATTCATTGATTACATCAATTGCTAGAAGTTGAGATGCATTCCAACGGTTAAACCCATCATTGTCGTGAATCATAAGGAAAAATAATTCTTCCCTGCTGTAGGGGTACTCCATTTGTACTGGCGCACTAAGACTTCTGAGCAAGGAAGGGATTGGCTTCTCCATAACATTCTCAAAAACAAATTTCTGATTTATCTCTGTTACTGACAGAACTAAATCTGTTACATCTTTACATGTTTTTTGAGAGCTTAATTGTAAATTCAGCTCATTTCCTTGTTGATCGAGAAGCCCAACCCTCAACGGAATATAAAATGGTTCTTTTTCCGGCTGCCCTGGAGTCGGGGGGCAGGTTTGCTCTACATTGAGAATGAATTTGTTTTCAGCTTCTATATAGACACTCGTAATATTGAGCTTTGGAGTACCAGCCTGACTATACCAGCGACGAAACTGATCTAAACTAATGCCACTAGCATCTTCCATTGCCTTTACGAAATCTTCTGTAGTCACTGCATGGCCGTCATGGCGATCGAAGTAAAGGTCACAGCCTTTGCGAAAATTATCTTCCCCCAGAATCTGACTGACCATACGAACAACTTCCGCGCCTTTTTCGTAAATAGTGACGGTGTAAAAATTAGAAATTTCCATATAGGAATCAGGACGCACGGAATGAGCTAGAGGTCCCGCATCTTCCGCAAACTGCACAGTTTTAAGAAAAGCGGCGTCCTCCACTCGCTTGACTGTTCTTGAGCCCATGTCGGCGGAAAATTCTGCATCTCGAAATACGGTAAATCCTTCTTTTAAACTCAGCTGAAACCAATCACGGCAAGTGACTCGATTACCCGACCAGTTATGGAAATACTCATGAGCTACTACCGCTTCGACTCGTTGAAAGGCAATATCAGTTGTGGTTTGGGGGTTAGCCAGAACACATGAAGTATTGAAGATATTTAAACCCTTGTTTTCCATCGCTCCCATATTAAAATCGTCTACAGCGACGATCATGAAAATGTCTAGGTCATATTCACGACCATAATTTTTTTCATCCCAGCGCATTGCATTTTTTAGAGACAACATCGCGTGATCACATTTATCCAAATCTTTTACCTCGACAAAAATTTGTAATGCAATGCTGCGACCATTACAGGTGATAAAGCTGTCATCAAGGCTAACTAGATCGCCCGCTACTAATGCAAAGAGATAGCTGGGCTTTTTAAAAGGGTCCTGCCATTGCACCCAATGCCGATTCGAATCGTTTTCATCATCTCCTTTATCAATCTTATTGCCGTTGGAAAGTAGCACGGGATATCTAGACTTTTCCGCAGTAATCTTAGTGGTGAAAGAAGACATCACATCGGGACGATCTAAGTAATAGGTAATACGTCGAAAACCTTCCGCCTCACATTGCGTGCAAAACATTTTCTTGGATTTATAGAGTCCTTCTAATGCAGTATTGTTTTGTGGTTCTATCCTGGTATGGCATTCCAATTGAAAACTTACTATTGATTTTTGTAATAACTCACCTAGTCTGGGAATTGTTAGTTTTTCCTCACTGAGCAAGTAATCACCAGCACTCAACTCATTACCTTCCAGAAACAATTTTTCGAGTACTAAATCGCGACCGTGTAATACAAGCTTGTCTTGCTCAGTCAGATCAACTGACTCATTGAGTTTAATCTGTAATCTTGAAACAACCTTCGCGTGATCTTCATAAAGATCGAATTCAAGATCGGTTGTTTCAATTAAAAAATTTGGAGGGCGATAATCTTTAAGATAAGTCGTCCTCGCTTGCGCGTTTTTCATTAGGGCCCAGCCATATGGATGATTAGTGACTAAGTTTGATTTCGTATCCCGAGAATCGGCGCAGATTTATGACGCCGCTATCAAAAATAAGATACTGGCCTTTTATACCAAGTAACTTTGCTTCAATCTTTGGGTCTTTGTCGAAGTTAAAAGATGTGACTTTATCGGGGTATTCCTCCACTGGATAGTTTATGTCTATCGGCTCAACGCCATTTAGTACACTAATAGCAAAGAAACCGAATCTATCTTCTAACTCTTTAATTTCTGACTCGCACTTTGCCAATAAGAGCTTACTCTCAGCGAGCATATCAAGACTTTCTGCATCACCTTTTAACATGTCGCGCCAATTGGTTTTGTCCGCCACATGTTGCTTAAACACGACCTCTAATGTCCCAGACTGCAGCCTGGTTCTTACTCTGATAATTGCCAAAGCCTGTGTGGCTCCTTGGTCGATCCAACGAGTGGGTATTTGAGTTGCTCTAGTAATTCCAACTTTTAAACTAGATGAGTTTGCCAGATAAACAATGTGATCCTGCATGCAGTATTTCTCACCCCAAGCAGGTTCACGACAAGTCCCCTCATCGAAGTGGCATTTTTCTGGATGAATAATACAAGAGTCACACTGCGCCAGTTTTTGAAAGCAAGGATAGCAATAACCTTGATTGAAACTCTTCTTAGATTTCCTACCGCAATTCACACAAAAAATGTTACCGCTGAATTCCAGTTTAATTCTCTTTTTAATGAGCGGATTTAACGGAACCTCATTGCACCCGAGAGAAATCTTATAGCTCACAGGCTGCTCTAGACGAGACTTCATCTTACGAAGAGTTCCTTCAGCAACTGTTTTCATGATTCTTCTGGTGTATTCCTAATATCTAATACTTCTGCTTCACTAAGTTATGACTTGCAACTGTTTAATCTATTACCAGTGCGGAATTCTTCTGGCAGGGTTCGAGCCTCATAGAGTATGAGGAGTTGCATGCAATTCTCAAGTTGTTCTCGCTCTAATATACTGCCATCAGACCACTTTCCTAGCTCAATTGCTGTTTTCAGATTGCCGTAAATCTCGGGTGTCATTTGCCCTAATAGATCTTCCATTGATTCGGGCTTAGAAGCGAATAGGCGACGAGTTCTAGTATCCAAGATTATATCCCTTCATTAACTAACCGGGTTCGCCCCTACTACATCTCGCTTTAATACTGTTCGATAGAATAGGACAGTCGCTACACCAATTATGAGTCCGCTAATTAAACCACCTACATGAGCAGCGGTAGCAATCCAGGAAGAGCCGATAATTTCCATAAGCACCAATGCCGCCACGAAAAAGACAAACATATTAGTGTTTATCAACAGATAACTCCTCGGCATCAGGCTATGTATCACCCAGGTATATCCGACAAGCCCGTACACTACACCAGACATACCGCCGAAGTTATTAAACTCGATGGCCAAATATTGTGTAGTGTTGCTAATAAAGGAAGTAACTACTACTAGCAAAATGAACATCCAGAGTGGTTGTATAGCTTCAAGTTGCCGACCAAAATACCAAAGCCAGAGCATATTGAATATTAAATGCAATTCTCCAAAATGGAGAAACATGGGAGTTAAAGTACCAACAGCTATTCTTAGATTAACAATGTCAGCGAATAATGCCCCCAAACTGGAAGTTGCAATCACCGGGTAGAACAGAAAATTTAATCGATAGACCTCATTGCCCAGGGAGGTAATTACAGCAACCATGATAGAGACTAGAACCAGAGAAAGTGTTGCGGGACTATTTATAAAGGCAAGATATAAGTTGTAAGCTATTTTCTTAGCTTGATTAGAAACCTGAGGGGATTTGACGTTTTGTTGCTCAAGCGACTCTTGTTTTCGCAAAAAATCCTCTAGAGATTTCTGGATAAATGCAACATCTCGATCGTATTCTACATAAACGGATTGTTGACCAGACTCTTCGATGATTCGATGATTAAGACCATGCTGGCGCAGGAAATGACTGTAACTTAGAAGATCTATATCAAGACTAAGACTTGCTGCCTTAATCATCGGACCTCACCAGACGGCTGCCCCAACCTAACTTACTGCGGCAAGTCTCGTAAAAACTGTGATTATTAGGATGTATTAACTTCAGGGGCACCGATTTTTTTGTGACAATAATTTCATCCCCCGCACTGGCGGTGTAGCGCACATCACCATCACAACTAACTTGCGGCTGAAGGGATTCTTTAGCAGCAACTACTAGTTTTATTTCGCAATCACCATCAATCACGATAGGACGACTATTAAGCGAATGGGGATACATTGGTACCAGTACTACCGCATTTAAATCTGGATGCATTATTGGCCCACCAGCAGAAAGGGAATACGCAGTAGATCCTGTCGGTGTGGCTACGATTAAACCATCTGATTCTTGGCTGTAAACAAATTTTCCATTTACAAACAATTCGAATTCAATCATTTGGGCGGCCTTACCCGGATGTAAAACAACATCATTTAAGGCCGAGCCTAGCGCCTTATTCTCTTCAGCGTCATTTAAAACCGCATCTAATAGAAACCGATTCTCAACAGTAAATTTTCCTGCCAGCACTTCATCTAATTGAGTTTCGATTTCATCAGGCAAAATGTCTGTTAAAAATCCTAAGTTACCTCGATTGACCCCAATTACTGGCACACCTTCTGATGCAACATGCTTGGCGACATTTAGCATACTGCCATCTCCACCAACTACGACAACCAAGTCACAGCTAGCACTGAGCTGCATACGAGAACCAACTTCAACAGTTGTGTTTCCCATCAGCTCAGAAGTTGCATCATCCATCATAATGGAGAGATCTTTAGATCGCAGATAAGCAATTAACCGCGACATAGAGGTAACGACGCCGCTGTGCCCTGGCCTACCAACAAGTCCTATACGTTTAAATTCTGACATTCTCTCTACTTGAAGCAAATAAACTCAGGTTTACATCAACGGGTTATTATATCACGAGAACCGACGATAGACCGCTCCTGGGCTATACCATTTCTAGAAATATGTATATTTTACAGCAGCCTACATATGGGTACTTTAAATAACATTCTAAAAGATTCCACCTGAATGAATCGCGATAACTTCACTGCCTTTTTCGATAGTCCCTTGCTCAATTAAACTTCTCAATCCCCAAAATAATTTACCGGTGTACACAGCTTCGATTGGAATTTCCGAGTCTATTTTCCAACTACTAAGAAAAAACTCCAATTCGGAATTAATCTTAGCGTAACCACCACAATGAAACCTGTCTTCGATTTTCCAATTTACATTAGTTGTAGTTTGCTTTTTAGGATGAAGATATTGCTTCACTTGTTTAGCTATAAGACCCGGAGCATTCAGCACCGATATTCCAAGTATCTCCGTCTTTTTAATTTCACGGGCAACTAATCCTGAAATAAGTCCACTAACAGTTGCACCAGTTCCGCAAGCAATAGTAATGATTCGTTTTATCTGTGTGACGGGAGGAAGTAAATCTACAATCTCAGCCGCTCCCGCGACTCCGAGCCAATTATTACCTCCTTCGGGGATAATGTATGGATCTTTATAACGGTCTTTGATATGCGCCAAGAATTCTTGCGTGGTTTTCAATCTATAGGTTTTACGGTCAATGGGGACCAACCCCATTCCGTTATCATGGGCAAACTTTAAAACGGGATTTAATGGATTTGGTATTTCTCCCCTTACTAATCCAATGGTATTAATCCCGAATATATTTCCTGCAGCGGCTAAAGATCGAAGGTGATTAGAATAAGCTCCACCAAAACTAAGAATAGTTTCTTTTTGCTGTTTGGTGGCTTCCTTTAAATTGCGCTTTAACTTAAACCATTTATTGCCGCCCAAATCAGGATGCATCATATCCAAACGCAGCACCTTTAATTGTATTCCCTTTTTGGCAAGCCATCCTGCTTGGACTTCATCAAGTCGTGCTGATTCTAAGAAATAGTCGCTGAAGGAATTCAAACTAGAAAGGTAGCAATTGAGTTAAATGGCGGACCGGACGGGACTCGAACCCGCGACCTCCGGCGTGACAGGCCGGCGCTCCAACCCTTCGTTTTCGGCGTGAAAGGCCGATGTCCTAACTAGCGGGTCCG
>DFQD01000071.1:0-3071 GCA_002377605.1 Gammaproteobacteria bacterium UBA3498
TCATATTTATCTAGTTGCTCGTCGGAAAACGCAATTCGCCACATATTCTCTATTAATCCAACTTTTGCCTTATAGTCATATTCGTCGTTAATTAGGCGCGTAAATTCATAAAGTGAAGTGGCTTGGCGAGCTTCTGATTCGGCGAGTTGAACGAGTTCATCTAGTTCATCTTCATCCAAGTTTAGACTCTCTCGAAGGGTTTCAATAAACTCGTTCGATTCTCTTTCATCCAACACGCGATCACTATTAATTACTTCTATTAACAGAGCTGCGCAAGCCAGATCGATTTTCTTAATTTTAGGAAAGTGTTCTTCTTTTGTCTGGGCTATTTTCGATTCGAAAAAACTTTTAATTGAATTGAGCATAACAACTTTAATTTCAGGGGGAGGCTAATAATGTCATAGTAAGTGTAATAATTGTTAATAGTTAATCATAAAGATTTACAATTCTGCCCTAGACCACAAAGGCAATAGCATCTTTTAGAACGTTCAATCCGGCGCTTGGGAGAGAAGCATTTTCACTTAAATGCCGGCGATATTGCTTGCCTCCTTTCTGACCTTTAAAGAGCCCGAGTAGGTGGCGGGTAATATGTTTAAGTGGAGTCCCATTCTTCAATTCTTCTTCTATATAGGGAAAATATTGCCGAAGGTATTCGACTCTAGATTTATTTTCTGCTTTTTCTCCAAAAATTAAATGATCGACTTCATGTAACACATAAGGATTCTGATAAGCTTCTCGCCCGAGCATAACGCCATCTACTTTTCTTAGCATATGGGAGGCTGTTTTCAGATCTGTAATACCGCCGTTAATGATTATCTCTAGATCTGGGAAATTATTTTTTACTGCAAATACTCGATCATAGTTTAGCGGTGGAATCTCTCTATTTTCTTTAGGACTTAATCCGCTCAATACGGCTTTTCGAGCATGGATAATAAAGGTCCTACAGTTCTTTGCAGCAATAGTTTCTACAAAATTCATAAGCTCTGCCTCAGAATCTTGTTCATCTATACCGATCCTACTCTTAACGGTAACGGGTATTTCTACTACCTCCATCATGGCAGCGATGCATTCTGCGACTAATAAAGGATTTGCCATAAGGCAGGCACCAAATGAGCCGGATTGCACCCGGTCGCTAGGACAACCTACATTAAGATTGATTTCATCGAATCCTGCGAGTTCACCTAATTTCGCCCCACGGGAAAGTTCTTCCGGATTGGAACCGCCGATTTGTAGTGCTACAGGATGCTCGTTGGGATTATGCTTTAGAAGATAATTCGCATCTCCATACTCTAACGCAGCGCTGGTTACCATTTCTGTATAGAGCATAATGTGTTGACTAAATTGGCGCAGGAAAACTCGATCATGGCGATCAGTCCAATCCATCATGGGAGCTACACAAAACTTATGGTTAAGCATGTCTATTATATTCGTTCAATTTAAGTACCTATTTAGCTATGACTTCAATTCAAGTCAACCGCTTGGCTGCTGATAACCTATTCTAAATAGGGGGAATGCGTCGGCTGCCAAGATAGGAAATATAAGGGAATCACGTATAATCACCGCCTTCATTTTTTGGGCATACTAGACTCGAATGACTGAAATCAGAACACGTATTGCGCCTTCTCCAACTGGGGATCCTCATGTTGGAACCGCTTACATTGCGTTATTCAATCGCTGTTTTGCGCACCACCATGGTGGCAAATTTGTGTTGCGCATAGAAGACACCGATCAGGCTCGCAGTACTGAACAATCTGAGCAGGACATATTAAGCGCATTAAAATGGCTCGGGCTGGACTGGGATGAGGGACCTGACCAGGAAGGAGTTTATGGACCTTATCGACAAAGCGAACGTTCAGAGATCTATTCAGAACAGATAAAGATATTACTAGCAAAAGGGCATGCGTTTCATTGCTTCTGTCCTGCTGATCGCCTTGATCGGGTTAGACGGGAACAAATTGAAAACAAACAGCAACCAGGATATGACGGGCATTGCTTGCAATTATCGCAAGAGGAAATTCGGAGCAAACTAGAGTCCGGGGATGAGCATGTCATTCGACTGAAAATTCCTGAGAGTGGAGAATGCGTATTTAACGATCTGTTGCGAGGCGAAGTACGAATTGCCTGGGAGCAAATCGATATGCAGATTTTAATAAAGTCTGACGGGTTGCCTACTTATCATTTTGCTAATGTTGTAGACGATCACTTAATGGCAATCAGCCATGTTATCCGTGGAGAAGAATGGATTAATTCTGTACCTAAGCACGTTTTGCTTTATCAATATTTCGAATGGGAAACACCTATATTTTGTCATATGCCGCTGCTGCGGAACCCTGACAAAAGCAAGCTGAGTAAGCGTAAAAATCCAACTAGCATTAATTATTACCTAGCAATGGGTTACTTACCCCAGGCGCTAGTAAATTATTTGGGCATGATGGGTTGGACTATGCCTTCAGGGGAAGAAAAGTTTTCAATAGATGAAATGACCAGCAAGATCGATTTAAAGCGCATTTCGTTGGGTGGACCTATTTTCGACATAGAGAAACTTGATTGGTTAAATGGGAAATACATTCGCGAAGACTTAAGTGACGAAGAATTTGCCCGCCAATTCTCTCAATGGGCGTTCCCTTCTGAAAAGGTTTCGGCAATTATTCCGTTATTAAAACAGCGAGCAGAGCGCTTTAGCGATGTTGTCAGTCTTGCACAATTCTTTATAAGCGCGGAAGTGAAAATTTCTGTAGAACATTTTGAGCATAAGTCACTTTCTGTTGAAGAGATAGTAAAAATTCTGCAATTTTCTTTATGGCGACTTGAGGAGTCAAATGAGTGGTCGCGGGATATAATAGAAAAGAATTTTCAAGATTTGGCGAGTAAATTAGGAATTAAAATCAGAGATTTTTTGTTCCCATTATTTGTTGCTGTTACTGGTAATGCGGTTTCGGTATCAATTATTGAATCTATCGCTATACTAGGAATAGATGTGACGCGCTCTAGATTACGGAAAGCTATCTCTGTCCTTGGTGGTATTTCTAAGAAATCCGCAAAGAATTTAGAAAAGGAATTTAAAGGACTTA
>DFQD01000071.1:3453-4495 GCA_002377605.1 Gammaproteobacteria bacterium UBA3498
ATTTAGGGGCCTTAGCTCAGCTGGGAGAGCGCAACACTGGCAGTGTTGAGGTCACCGGTTCGATCCCGGTAGGCTCCACCAATTAACCTGAGTGGATTCTAATCCGTGACGCATTTGCAGAGTTATTTTTTGTAGGAGAGAGTTTTTAAAATCGAGATTAACCTGGGTAATCTCTCTTGGTGTGACCTTTGTAAAGTTGGCGTGGTCTGCCAATGCGGTATGGATCGCTCAGCATTTCGTGCCAATGCGCAATCCAACCTGGTGTTCTGCCAGTGGCAAAGATAACGGTGAAAAGGCTGGTAGGAATACCAATTGCTTTTAAAATAATTCCCGAATAGAAATCGACATTCGGAAAAAGCTTCCTTTCGATAAAGTAATCATCTTCTAATGCAATTCTTTCAAGCTTGCGTGCAATTCGAAACAATGGGTCGTTATCAGAGCCAAGCTCGTCTAGTACTTCTGCACAAATTCCACGAATAACAGTCGCTCTTGGGTCGTGATTCTTATAGACACGATGACCAAACCCCATTAATCGGAACGGGTCGTTTTTATCTTTCGCGCGCAGAACAAACTCTTCGATACGAGATTCATCACCAATCTCGTAAAGCATTTCTAAAACGGCTTCGTTAGCCCCGCCATGGGCAGGGCCCCAAAGAGCTGCGATTCCCGAGGAGATACAGGCATATGGATTTGATCCAGTCGAACCGGCAAGCCGCACTGTGGAAGTCGATGCATTTTGCTCATGATCGGCATGGAGTAAAAATAAGGTATCCATTGCTTTAGTAATAGTTGGACTGATATTAGGTGGGTCACAGGGGGTACCAAACATCATATGGATAAAGTTTTCTGCAAGACCCATGTCGTTTTGTGGATACATGAATGGCTGCCCTATACCGTGCTTGTAACACATTGCCGCTAGTGTAGGCATCTTGGCGATGACGCGAATTGCTGCTTGTATGCGATGCTCGGAATTATCGATATCTAATTTATCATGATAAAAAGCTGAAAGTGCCCCAACTACTCCACATAGCATTGCCATAGG
>DFQD01000002.1:0-323 GCA_002377605.1 Gammaproteobacteria bacterium UBA3498
CGCGCGTCTCGATAGAATGGATTAACGGTCAATACGGCATAACCCGATCGAGCCAGGCGTTTACCCATCTCCCGAAATGCTGGTCTTAGGGCTAGAATGTCAGGCCAAACCAATACAGCAGCATGAGCCCCGCGAGATGGATAGACGAAATAGCAATCCGCAACTCCATCTGGAGTCCTAATTTCTATGTCTCTTTCTGAAACGGACTGAGCATTGGCCATGGGTGGGAACATCATTGCCAGGCCAGCACCTGTCGCTAGTTTGGTAAAATCGCGGCGGGTCATTTCTGGATGGCGGCGTAGATATTCCTCTACATCTTTTTG
>DFQD01000002.1:736-2695 GCA_002377605.1 Gammaproteobacteria bacterium UBA3498
GGAATATGAGAGTATTTGGGACTCGCAGAAAACACAAGCCTAATCTCAGTGTTGAGAGTAATTCCAGGGGATAAAGGATTTAGATGTGATGAAAGTAGTCGCATTTGCAGCCAGTAACAGTCGAAATTCTATAAACAAGCTACTTGTCGCCTATGCAGCTTCCTTATTGGATTCCTGGGAAACTGAGATTCTGGAGCTCAATGATTTTGAGTTGCCTCTATTTAGTGTAGATCGAGAGGCTGAACTGGGCCAACCAGAACTGGCCAAGCTTTTTCTAAAGAAGCTGGCTGATGCAGATGCCATTATCATTTCCTTTGCCGAACACAACCTTTCATACAGCGCAACCTACAAGAATCTATTCGACTGGTGTTCCCGCATTACCCCTAAAGTATTTCAAGGAAAACCCATGGTATTGCTGTCTACCTCACCAGGTGGTCACGGCGGGCAGACAGTATTGGCAACGGCGCTGAAATCGGCACCGCGTTTCTCTGGTGAAGTTAAAGCCAGCCTCTCGGTGCCAAGTTTTAATTCCAACTTCGACGTCAATGTTGGAGAATTGACGAATGAAGGGTTAAAAATAAAGCTTAAGGAAGCCGTAAATTCACTCCTTGCCTAAAAATCAAAATTAACAACAAAGAACACGAGAGATTTAAAAATGGCGAATACAACCAGGCGTTCTTTCTTACAAACTGCAGCTATCACCAGTGCTGCCTTTTCCATCCCACGAATCGCAATAGCTCAACAGAATTGGGAAGTTTATACAGTAGCAGGCACTGGTCTTGCTGGCTATGAGTATGAAGGCCGACAAGGCCTAATTGCGACAGAGACACCTGTTAATAACCCCTATGGTGTTGTCATTGGTCCTGGAGACGATTTGTATTTTTGCGAAGTAGATACAGGCAGAACACGTCGCCTAAATTTAACAACGAATCGATTAACCACTATCGCCGGCAATGGCGAAACAGGATATGTCCACGAATCCCGCCGCCCATTAGAAACTTCATTTAATGCACCTCATGAGATCCGCTGGGATGAGCAAGGCAATCTTTACATCGTTGAACGTGATTCCCACTCTGTGCGCCGCATTGCTGCTCAAACTGGGCTGGTTACAACTCTGGCCGGAAACGGTGAGCCTGGCGATGGTGGCGATGGTCGCTCTGCAGTGCTTTCGCAACTTAACCGGCCTCACAGTATTGCCTTCGATTCAAATGGCAATTTGTTAATTTGCGATATTGGTAATCATCGCTTACGCATCGTCGAAAGAGAAACTGGAATTATTCGAACTTTGTCAGGCACAGGTGAGCGAATCCGTCCACCGGATGTTGCCCCACTCGAAGGCACTCCGTTGTTCGGGCCCCGCTCAATCGATACAGATCCTAGTGGTAATGCATATTTAGTATTGAGGGAAGGCAACGCAATTTATCAAGTTGATATCGAAGGCAATCAATTGCAGCGAATAGCAGGGACGGGCGATCAAGGCTACACCGGTGATGGTGGCCCAGCTATTAATTGCACTTTTAATGGACCCAAAGGAATAGCTTACTCACGACAAGACCATTGTTTGTATATTGTAGATACAGAAAATCATGTCATTAGACGCATGTCATTGGCTACAGGAATTATCGATACGGTTCTCGGTAATGGCGAGCGTGGTGATGGCCCTGATGGCGATCCTCTTAATTGCATGACTGATAGACCTCATGGCGTCTGCGTACATGAAGGCATTGTTTACGTAACCGACAGTGAAAGCCATCGCGTTCGAGCTATTTCTGGATTGATGTAATCACATCGTAATTCAGTTGTGTATAAATTGGATGATATACCACTGCAGTTAAATTGTTTTTAGCCGGTTGTCGAGATTCAAACCCAAAAAGAGCATCACGCTTTTGGTCTTGTTATTAGTCACAGTCTGAAAAATGCAGCTATTAACTTCCCAACTTTTATCTCTAATCGTAATAG
>DFQD01000111.1 GCA_002377605.1 Gammaproteobacteria bacterium UBA3498
GAAGATATACAGCTTGTTGTTGCTGATGCGCAATCTGCGGGACGCGGGCGAAGAGGTCGCGATTGGGTAAGTCCTTCTGGTTGTGGTTTGTACTTGTCGTTGGTTTATCCATTCTCAATTGAAGCCGATGGCTTACAGGGATTAAGCCTGATAGCAGCTCTAAGTACTCATGCTGCAATTCGAAATCTTGGGGTTGAAACTTTGCAATTAAAGTGGCCTAACGATTTGTTAGTTGGTAATAAAAAATTATCCGGAATATTGCTGGAGCTGCATAACGACAGTATTCAAACCTGGGTAATAATCGGAATTGGAATCAATTACAAATTAACAGATGATCAACGGGTATTAATTGGCAGGCCGGTTGCAGGCGTCAGTGAGTTTCTTAGTGAGCCGCCAAGTATTGAACAACTGGCCGCTGTAGTTACAGTAGAGCTTTTACGGAACATCGGTGAATTTATAAGTTCAGGGTTTTCAACTTTTCAATCAGAATGGAATAGTAATGACGGTTATCTTGAGAGAGACATAGTTATTAAAAAAGGAAATAGCAGGAAAATTGGCCTCTACAAGGGAGTCGATGAAAACGGATCATTGCTCTTACAAACTGCAGATGGATTACAAAGAATTTCTGGAGGTGAAATATTTCCTTCGGTTTGTGAAACCCGCGGGTAAAGCTCATAGTGATATTGGAACTGGACATAGGTAACACGCGAATTAAATGGCGGCATAAGTCATTACAAGGTGATGATGTGGAAGCCGATGGAGTATTTGCAGGTGTTGAAGAATTCACTTCGTCCTACTCCAACCAAACTAATCCTGAGGTGATTCGCCTTTGTAGTGTGCGCGAAGAAGCAGAAACAAAGGTTTTAGTTAATTGGAGCCGTGAGCGATTTGGGCTGGAACCAATGATTGCAGAAGTTTCAAGAGAATGCGGCGGAGTTTCTATAAACTACCCAGATGTGAGTCGACTGGGGGTTGATCGTTGGCTGGCAATGCTAGCAGCTTATCGCAGAGCTAATAGAGCTTGTTTGATCGCCGACATCGGAACAGCGTTTACTCTTGATGGGATAGATTCAGATGGAGCCCACCTTGGCGGATTTATTTTGCCCGGTATAAAACTAATGCGGCATGGCTTAGAAACCAACACTGCGATACGTTTTTCAGAAGATGGGCAGGGAGGATCAATCGAGTTTGGAAATTCGACTGATGAGGCAGTTCTTAATGGGAGCATAGCTAGCTTGGTTGCCCTGGTTGAAAAATATTCAAGAAGACTTCAGCAGACTGCTGGACAGGCTAAACTATTTCTCAGTGGGGGTGATGCAGCAGTAATGGCAAAATTCGTTGATTATGAAAATTCCGAAATCATTCCAGGGTTGGTTCTTGATGGATTGGCCATTGCCTGCCCTAGCCAAAAAGAGTCACAAGCGTAGGTAACAGGCTTGAGATATATCGCAATATTTCTTCTAGTCGCAAATGTTGGGTATTTCATCTGGGCGCAGATGCGCACTCCTCAGGAAGAGCTGGTCGAAAGGGAGCCCCGAGATTTACTCAACACTGGGCTTATGTTGGTGAGTGAATTTAAAGAGCAGGCAGTGGCAGCTGCCCTGGAAAATGCTGAAGATCTGACCAAGTGCAGCTTTGTCAATGGATTCTCTACGGTTGATGACGCCAATGGCTTCATTTTGATTGCTCAAGGACTAAATTTAGGGGCTTTGCTCAATATAACTGGCGATCCATTACCTTCCCAATATCGCGTATTTTTGCCTCCAGCAGGCAATAGATTCTTGGCGACAAGGGTTTTGGACGAGGTGAATGAAGCAATTTCAAATGCTCAATTGGAGGTCGAATCCTATTTGATTACCCGCGGGCCATTAGCAGAAGGTGTCGGATTAGGAGTGTTCACTGATAAATTGGCAGCGGATTCGGTCCAGGCCCAGGTTTCGGAGCTGGGATTTAGATCAGAAATTGAAGAAATCCCCCGCTCAAATGGTGAGATTCAGGTGGTGCTCAGACCGCCAAATTCTGACCAGGTCGATACCGCTGAATGGCTTGAATTATCTGACGATCGGCCGAATTTGACACGCACAGAAAAACTGTGTGAAACGATTGCACAAGCATCCCAATTCCCATAAAATGCCGCACCTGAGTGAGAGAGCCAGGGAATAAGCCCTTGGGAGATCTTGTGGGAGGGGTTCCCGAGTGGCCAAAGGGATCAGACTGTAAATCTGACGCGCAAGCTTCGGTGGTTCGAATCCACCCCCCTCCACCATCTACTTACACTGGTTTAGATTAGAGTAGTAGAAGGGCGGAGTAGAATCAGGCGGGTATAGTTCAGAGGTAGAACCCCAGCCTTCCAAGCTGGTTGTGCGGGTTCGATTCCCGCTACCCGCTCCAAATCCCTATCCAGAACCTTCCGAGAATATCCATAAAACCAAATAAAAACAAGCAATCTAGCCGCTATTTGTGTCCGGTAAGGTGTTGCCGCATCCGTTGACAGCCAGATAGAAATGGGGGTGCTTTTCAACAATATCACTCTGCCAAAACCTCTATATCAGTTATTTTTGCTTTAACGGCGCCCTCTTTCCATTCATCGGGTACAGATTTGGCTTGGTAAAATTTATCTTTTTCCATCTGCCAGATATAGTTTGGTTTAAGCGGTTTATTGTTGTCGCTAAAGCTGTAACTGGAATCTAGTACGGGGTGATAGTTCTCTTCGAAAATGGTGTTGCCATCGGTATCTTCAAAATACACGGTGACTTCAATTTCTTTAAGTGTCCGGTTACCTTTATTTTTTAACTTAAACTCTACGCCAGCCACTTTTCCGCTGTAGGTGCTGTAGTATTTTGATTTGAGGTCATAGAGTTCTACATTTTTGATGTAAGCTTGCTTCTCTTCAAAGCTAGCAATTTCTCCTTTTGTTGCCTCTAAACCTGTTTTTGCAGCCACTAATTCGCTATCTAACTCTAACGCTTCTTCATATTTTGTCTGAGCCACATGCAGTTTTTTCTGCTTGCGCAATTCTTTTGCCTCTGACAGCAGTGATTTTAGTTTGTCTTGCTTGGCGATACCGAGCAAGACCTTCCACTTACCAGACTCTTTCACCAACTCGTAACTTTTTTCCTGCGTCATGGTGGGTAAATTGCCTTTTTTTACCTCCTCTGCGATCAGCTCTTCCATATCCTTACCAGATGTGTCTTTAACGTCTTTTTTGAAAGATGAAGAAAAAGCAGTCTGCATCAACTGTCCCATTAGAGGGCGAATGTCAGGAGTAGTGATATCTACTTTTACAATGGCTATATCGCCAGATATAGTAGGATTGGGTTTTATATCAACGTTAGCCTTCGACCATAGCAGTGCCATGCGGCCTACTTTTTCTTCATACTCAGCTTGCGACATAAACTCTGTGTCTTGTTTTGAGAGCAAAGCATAGGCTTGCTGATAATTTGCTTGAGAAAAATAGGTGAGATACTGCTTTAGCACCGATTCTGGCGTTTTCTCTAAACAGCCAGATAAGAGGAACAAGCAAAGTACGATGAGTGAGAGCTTCTTTAGCATGGCTGGCCTTCAATGTGGTTTTTTACCTGTTCGCATTAAAAACAGAAAAGCTAAGAAATGCAATGTTGCAGAAACTGTGCCCGCTCCAAATCTCCCCCGCCACTCTCCAAGAATAGCTAATATTCCCATACCAGATTAAGGGTGGTGTCGGTGTCCAGCTTTTCGTTATTGGCGGGCACTTCCAACACATGCTCAGTTTCGAAGGCTAATTTGAGGAACAGCGAATCTACCAGCTGATTCTTCAGCGCGGTTTCGGTGCGGAATACGGTCACATCCGAGAAATCGGCACGCAATAGATTATAGAAACCCATGCCTTCGCGTATTTGCCACTCGATCTCGTTTTCGATACGGGCAAGCGGGCTGGTTTCTTTGGTGCCGTCGGTTTGTTCATAATGCTGTGCTCCGGCACCGACCTGACT
>DFQD01000207.1:0-614 GCA_002377605.1 Gammaproteobacteria bacterium UBA3498
TACGAAATTGTTGCAGAAGATCTTAGGCTTGCCCAAAAAGCATTGGGCGCCATATCCGGCGAATTTACCAGTGATGATTTATTGGGGGAGATTTTTTCCAGCTTCTGCGTAGGCAAATAGAAGTTTTAATTTGACATCATGTTGACAACTTACTTCTTGCTGGGGATTAGCTATGGGACAGTAGGGGGATAAGTCTTGCTATATAGATTTGTCTAAGTAAGACCCTGTTTTTGTCAACAGGCACCACACCCGTTATCGGCACCCTAATCAGAGGTTTGTAACCGAGTTATAATCTCATAACATATTGAATATTTTCTAAAAAAATGCCTTATTAACAGAAATCTTAGACCCCTATAACAACAACATTAATACTATATATATATATAACATTAAATGTTTATTTAGGTTGGTAATTCACATTTCACAGGATCTCTATATACTGCTCATCCCCGAAAAAGCGAGCTCAGTTAAGTCACAATGCAACATCAAACCCTATATGACGTGATCGTTGTTGGTGGTGGCCATGCCGGCACCGAAGCCGCACTTGCTTCTGCGCGACAAGGCGTTAACACCTTGCTCGTCACTCACAGTATCGAGACCCTTGGCCAAATGTC
>DFQD01000207.1:997-1350 GCA_002377605.1 Gammaproteobacteria bacterium UBA3498
ATGGCGAAAGCTATTGATCGTGCTGGTATTCAATTTCGAGTTCTTAATGCTAGTAAAGGACCAGCGGTGCGATCAACCCGCGCTCAAGCTGATCGTGTTCTTTACAAAGCAGCTATAAGAGAGATTTTAGAGCATCAGGAAAACTTAACACTGTTTCAGCAAGCGGTTGATGATTTGCTAATTGAAGATGGATCGGTGCGTGGTGTTAAAACTCAAATGGGCCTGGAAATAAAAGCGCAAAAAGTCGTACTAACAACTGGAACATTTCTGGGTGGGAAAATTCATATTGGCATGCGAAACACCCCAGGAGGACGTGCAGGGGACCCACCTTCACTAAAGCTGGCCGACCGATT
>DFQD01000207.1:1725-12045 GCA_002377605.1 Gammaproteobacteria bacterium UBA3498
GCGAGGACCGTTGATTTCAGCGTAATGCAAATTCAAGAAGGTGATAATCCGTTGCCGGTTATGTCTTTCTTGGGAGCGCAAGAAGACCATCCGAGGCAAATTAATTGTTATATCACTGAAACAAATGAAGCTTGCCATGAGGTGATACGCCGCGGTTTAGATAGATCGCCAATGTATGCCGGAGTCATTGAAGGAACAGGGCCGCGGTATTGCCCATCTATTGAAGATAAAGTGATGCGTTTTGCTGCTAAAACATCGCACCAAATTTTTGTCGAGCCGGAAGGCTTAGAAACCAACGAGTTGTATCCCAATGGAATTTCAACGAGCTTACCTTACGATATTCAAGTTGAGATGGTTAGCCATATCCGCGGATTTGAAAATGCTCACATCACCAGGCCAGGATATGCTATCGAGTACGATTTCTTCGATCCACGAGATCTAAAGTATTCCTTAGAAACCAAGCATGTAAATGGTCTGTATTTTGCTGGACAAATTAATGGCACAACTGGATATGAAGAAGCTGCTGCCCAAGGGTTACTTGCTGGTCTAAATGCAGCTCTTGCTGTGCGCGAACAAGAAGCCTGGTGCCCCCGTCGCGATCAAGCTTACCTTGGTGTATTAGTTGACGACTTGATTACATTAGGAACAAATGAACCCTATCGTATGTTCACTTCGCGAGCCGAGTATCGGCTCACCCTAAGAGAAGATAATGCTGATTTGCGTTTAACTGAAATTGGCTATCAATTAGGAATTGTTTGTGAAAACCGCCGGCAAATACTCAACGAAAAACAAGAACGTATTGAATTAGAATTGAATAGATTGCGTAACCATTGGGTACAACCAAACACTGCAATTGCCGAAAAGGTAAATCAATTGTTGGAAAATCCGATTTCCCGTGAATACAGGCTGGCCGATCTTTTAGCGAGGCCTGGGGTTCAATATAAACCGTTAATGGAAGCTGCTATTGGCACAGTGCAGCAATGCCCATTCAATTCCGCTACGGATCAGGCTCAACAACAAGTAGAAATTCATATTAAGTATCAAGGTTATATCGATCGTCAGGAGGACGAAATCGAAAGACTGAAGAGGCAAGAAAATACGGCACTTCCAGAGAATTTCGACTATGAAAAAATGCAGGGACTATCGAACGAATTGAAACAAAAACTGATAGAGGCCAAACCTGAAAACATTGGCAGAGCATCGCGCATTCCAGGTATGACTCCGGCAGCCATTTCTCTGTTGCTTATCTATCTTAAGAAATACCAATCTATCGCTAGAAAAGCCAGTTAAGAAAACCCGGTAAATGAGCTAAGGCATTGACTTCCAATATCCAGCAAATGCTGATTAATGGTTTCGAACAAATTGGAATTTCACATCAATCAGAGCAAGTTGAACAATTACTGACTTACCTGGAACTTTTGGAAAAATGGAACGCCAGATACAATCTTGTTGCCGACTCAGACAAAGAGTCCATGGTTAACCGTCATTTGTTGGATAGCTTGTCCATATTGCCTTATGTGACTGGGGAAAAAATCGTTGATTTAGGATCCGGTGCAGGCCTACCTGGAATTCCTCTAGCAATTTTTAACCCACAACGGCATTTCATTTTGATTGATAGCAATGGCAAGAAAACCCGCTTTTTGTTTCAGGTTAAAACTGCACTTAATTTGAACAACGTGATCATTGAGAATTGCAGAGTTGAGTCCTACCAATGCTCCCATCAAATTGATATGGTCACTTGCAGGGCATTTTCTGCTCTTAATGATATTGTTACCAAATCAAAGCATTTGCTCTCACAAGAGTGTAAACTCTTAGCCATGAAAGGGAGATTTCCGGCCCAGGAGATCGAAAGCTTGCCAGAGGAATTTTCCGTTACGAAAATTGTCAAACTTCCGGTGCCAGAAACAGATTCTGAACGGCACTTAATCGAAGTTATTCGGCATTGAGCGGAATCAAGCTGGGCCAAACTGGACTTTGAACTGTGATTAACCAGAGTTGATCATTGAGTAGTTATGGTTAGTGAAATAGTGGATTGACACCGTGGGCAAAGTATTAGCAATTGCCAATCAAAAAGGAGGAGTAGGAAAAACGACTACCTCTGTAAATCTTGCGGCATCATTAACTGTCACCCGAAAAAATGTATTACTTATTGATTTAGATCCCCAAGGTAATGCCACTACCGGTTCCGGGGTCGACAAAAACAGCTTGACTCTTTCAATATACGATTTGCTTTCTAACAACGAGAGCACCGAAGAAGTTTTACTAAGACCGGAAGCGGGATACGATCTCTTGCCAGCCAATGGTGATTTGGTTGCTTCCGAAGTTGAGCTAATGGCGGGCGATGATCGTGAGCTTCGATTACGTTCCATTGTGGACGCTGTTCGATCGAATTACGACTTTATCGTGGTAGACTGTCCACCCTCGTTAAACATGCTAACCATTAATGCTTTGGTGGCTGCAGACGGTGTAGTAATTCCAATGCAGTGTGAATACTACGCCCTTGAAGGACTTTCTGCGTTAGTGGATACGATTAGTACAATTCGTGATCGCTTAAATCCTAGCCTCAAGATCGAGGGAATATTGCGTACCATGTATGACCCTCGCAGCAAGCTTACTAGCGAAGTAAATGGCCAGCTTTTTAATTACTTTGGTGATGCCGTTTATAGAACTGTAGTGCCACGTAATATTCGTCTCGCAGAAGCGCCGAGCTACGGAAAGCCCGTGATTAAATATGATAAACAGTCACGGGGGGCGATAGCATATCTGGCGTTAGCAGGTGAACTGCTTAGGCGTCACGATGAAGCGGCAGCAGGCGTGTCTAGTTGATACCGATTTCCGGCGCAGCAGGAGGCTAGCCACTCATGAGCCTAGGTGAAAAATGAACGATAAGAAGAAACTAGGCAAAGGCCTGGATGCACTTTTATCTACTGGCAGCACTCAAACCATGGCCAGTTTGCTGGGTAAGTCGGCCCAGCCCCAAAACCCTGACGCGGGGCGGGCCAACGAAGATAAAGACAGTGACCTCAAAAATATCCCCATCGACTTGATCCAGCGGGGTAAATACCAGCCTCGAACCGACATGCATGAAGAGGCTTTGGAAGAGCTAGCTGCATCCATCAAGAACCAGGGTGTTATGCAACCTATTGTCATTCGCCCGATATCCTCCGAAAAATACGAAATAATTGCCGGTGAGCGGCGGTGGCGAGCTAGCCAAATTGCAGGTCTGGACACCATTCCAGCCATAATCAAGCGGGTTGGCGACGAAGCCGCCATCGCGATGTCCTTGATTGAGAATATACAGCGGGAAAACTTAAATCCCATTGAAGAGGCTATGGCACTGAAGCGCTTGCAGGATGAGTTCGAACTCACCCAACAGGAAGTGGCGGATGCTGTTGGAAAATCCCGTACTACCATAACAAACCTCATTCGATTGATTGGTCTCCGCATAGATGTACGAAAAATGCTGGAACACGGTGATCTTGAAATGGGGCATGCCCGAGCTTTGCTGGCATTACCAGATGAACAACAAACGGGGGCTGCTCGGACTGTAGTTGGCCGCGGACTCTCCGTTCGCCAAACAGAATCTTTAGTCCGGCGGCTCGCAGCTGGTAGTGAATCTAGCAGAACAGCCCGAGTTATTGACCCAGACATCAAAAACCTTGAAGAAAGTCTGGCAGAAAAACTGGGTGCAAAAGTCATGATTCAGCATACGGCGAAGGGCAAAGGACGGCTGGTTATCAAATACAATGGCCTAGATGAATTAGACGGGATTCTTTCTCATATCAACTAAATTTTCTTCTTAGCGAGCCCGATTTTTTAACTCTAATTTGATGGTCTGAAAAACCCAGAAATTGTTAATGGGAGCGCAGTTGATACTGCTCTGCAAAGCCCCTATAATGCGCGTGCTTTGCTGATCACCGCCAGAACAATAAGTGTTTGTAACGGGTGTTTATTGGGGATTAAAGCTCGAACGAAAAGCTAATTTAGAAAGCCATCTTCGTGACCAATTTAAGACCCCCTCCAGTTTATAAAGTAATCGTCGCGCAACTCGCTGCGACAATCTTTATCGCCGCAGTCTCACTGTTGTTTTCAGGCAGCGTTATCGCGTATTCAGTATTGCTGGGTGGATTAATTAGCGCTTTGCCAAACAGCTATTTCGCATTTCAAGCCTTTAAGTATCAAGGGGCAAGAAATGCGGACAAAGTTGTTAAGAGTTTTATAAAAGGGGAGCTCGGCAAAATAGGAATCACCATTGTGCTTTTTGCACTAAGCTTTGCCTTGATTACCAATTTGAGCGAGCTCGCATTGATACTTGGGTTTATCACGACCCACTTTGTTGGAGTGATGATGTCTGGACTTATTGGTTACAGTCCGACTAGCAATAAAACATGAAATCGGTTGTATGCCGATTAGTTTATAAAGAGACTTAGAGTTACCTAAATGGCAGCCGAATCAGCCGCTGAACTAACAGTTCAAGATTACATTACCCATCACTTATCCTTTCTAACCTTTGGTCGTATTGATGGCCATTGGGGTTTCGCCCACACTCCCGAAGAAGCTGCGGAAATGGGATTCTGGGCAATAAATGTCGATACAATGGGCTGGTCAATTTTCCTTGGAGCCGGCTTTCTCTGGTTCTTTCGGCGAGTTGCCGTAAATGCCTCTATTGATAACCCAAGCGGTGTGCAAAATTTTGTAGAGGCTGTTGTTGAGTTTGTCGATGCTCGAGTCAGTGAAGCGTTTAATTATAAAAACGAACTAATTGGGCCACTGTGTCTGCTTTTGTTTTTCTGGATCCTCTTAATGAACACGATGGATCTCGTTCCGGTAGATTTATTAACAACTTTTGGTGCTGAGCCATTACTGCACACCGTTTTCCATCTAGAAAATGCACCGTTTAAAGTCGTGCCCACCACCGATCCCAATATCACCATGGGTATGTCTGTTACCGTTTTCTTGATGATTATTTACTACAGCATAAAAAATAAAGGCCTTGGCGGGTTCTTAGGTGAGCTCGCTTTCCATCCGTTTGGAAAATGGATGATGCCTTTTAACTTAATTATCGAAGTCCCAACCTTATTTGCGAAACCAATTTCTCTTGGTTTGCGATTGTTTGGAAACTTGTATGCAGGAGAATTGTTGTTCCTCCTTATTGCATCCATGTTGGGACTGTGGCAGTTGCCAGCCCATTTTGTTTGGGCGGCGTTTCATTTATTGGTAATTCCTTTGCAAGCATTTGTTTTCATGATGTTAACTATTGTTTATCTCAATGCTGCCCATGAAGTACCACATCACTAATTTGTAAAACACTCTGAACTGAAGAAATACTGGAGGAAAAAATGGAACTAATATTGGCTAACACAGTGCTAGGCGTATTGCTTGTACTGGGTCTGGGTGCCGCAGGTACGGCGATTGGCTTCGGAATTCTGGGAGGAAAATTCCTGGAAGGATCTGCTCGCCAACCCGAGCTCGCACCTAAACTACAAGGCTCAATGTTCCTCGTAGCTGGCCTTATTGACGCGGTAACCATGATTGGCATTGGTATAGGCATGTGGTTTACCTTCGCCAATCCTTTTACTGCCGCATTAGGCGGCTAATTAAAGTTGATTAAGCGGGAGTAATACCGTGAATATTAATGCAACCTTTTTAGGCCAAATGATCGCAATGGCGTTCTTTCTGTGGTTCTGCAGCAAGTACGTTTGGCCGCTGTTCGCAGCAATATTGGAAGAGCGTAAAAAGAAAATTGCAGACGGTCTTGAAGCTGCTGCCCGTGCTGAAAAAGATTTGGAATTAGCACAGGTGAAATCTTCTGAGCAGTTAAAAGAAGCGAAAGCGGAAGCTGCGACGATTATTGATCAAGCTAATAAGCGAGCGGCACAAATTGTTGATGAAGCGAAAGAGCAAGCTCGTGAAGAAGGCGCGCGCATTATTGCCGGCGCCAATGCTGAAATAGAGCAAGAAGTTAACCGAGCAAAAGAAGCGTTGCGCGCTCAGGTTTCTGCTATCGCAATCGCTGGAGCTGAAAAAATTCTAGAAGGCTCCGTCGATCAAGCAGCAAACGAAGAGATGCTAAACAAGCTTGCCTCCGAACTATAAAACACAATCGTTATGGCTGAGACAACCACACTAGCAAGACCTTATGCAAAAGCTGCTTTCGAAGTGGCTAAGCAAGACGGAGCTCTGGACCAATGGTCCACTATGTTGGCACTGACCGCTGCAGTTACATGCCAGGACTCTGTTGGCTCTGTACTAAAAGATCCTTCTCTTTCTGCGGAACAAATAGCAAATGCTTTTATTGCGGTGTGTGATGATGAGCTAAACGATAAAGGACAAAATTTTATTCGCTTACTAGCGGAAAACAAACGTTTGGTTTTATTGCCTGATGTATCTGCGCTTTATGAAATTTTAAAAGCCAATCAAGAAAAGTCAGTCGACGTTGAAATTACAACAGCTTTTGAAATCAGTTCAGACATTGCACAAAAGTTAGCGGAATCACTCAAGTCACGACTAGAGCGCGAAATTATTCTGGCAACAAAAGTAGACCAATCATTATTAGGCGGTGCGGTTATTAGAGCTGGCGATACAGTTATCGATAGCTCTGTCCGCGGGAAGTTAACCAAACTAGCTGAATCAATGAATTCCTAATCGGATCAGGAAAAATACTGGGCCCTAAGGAGAAAGGAAACTAAAGATGCAACAACTGAACCCATCTGAAATCAGTGAAATTATTAAACAGCGTATCGACAGCCTCGATGTGTCTGTACAAGCAAAGAACGAAGGCACTATCGTCAGTGTGATGGACGGGATTATCCGCATCCATGGCCTAGCCGACGTAATGTACGGCGAGATGATCGAGTTTGAAGGCGGCATTTATGGAATGGCCTTGAATCTGGAAAGAGATTCTGTCGGTGCAGTAGTTCTCGGTGACTACCTCGAACTAAAGGAAGGTCAAACTTGCAAATGTACTGGTCGAATCTTGGAAGTGCCGGTTGGCCCGGAATTGGAAGGGCGAGTAGTCGACGCTCTTGGTAAACCAATCGACGGCAAAGGCCCAATCGAAGCAAAAGAAACTGACCCAATTGAAAAAGTGGCACCTGGCGTAATTGCTCGTCAAGGGGTTTCCCAGCCAGTACAAACTGGATTGAAATCAATCGATTCCATGACACCAGTTGGTCGGGGGCAGCGCGAATTGATTATTGGCGACCGCGAGGTAGGCAAGACAGCGGTAGCTATCGACACCATCATCAATCAGAAAGGCAAGGGCGTTAAGTGTGTTTACGTAGCCGTTGGCCAGAAAGCATCATCGATTTCCAACGTAGTACAGAAATTGGAAGAGCACGGCGCCATGGAATACACCGTTGTGGTTTCTGCGTCTGCATCTGATCCGGCCTCCATGCAGTTTATTGCCCCTTATTCCGGTTGCTCCATGGGTGAGTATTATCGGGACAGAGGACAAGATGCTTTGATTATTTATGACGACCTTACCAAGCAGGCCTGGGCTTATCGCCAGATCTCATTATTACTTCGCAGACCACCAGGCCGAGAAGCTTATCCTGGTGACGTATTTTATCTACATTCTCGTCTTTTGGAGCGTGCAGCGAGAGTGAGCGCTAACTACGTTGAGCAATTTACCAACGGGGAAGTAAAAGGGCAGACTGGCTCATTAACTGCCTTACCAATCATTGAAACCCAAGCTGGTGACGTATCGGCATTCGTCCCCACTAACGTGATTTCGATTACCGATGGTCAGATCTTTCTGGAAACAGACTTGTTTAACTCCGGTATCCGTCCAGCGATGAACCCAGGCATTTCCGTTTCTCGTGTGGGTGGTGCCGCCCAAACCCAGATAATTAAGAAACTTGGTGGTGGTATTCGAATCGCCCTTGCCCAGTATCGAGAGCTTGCAGCTTTCGCAGCGTTTGCATCAGATCTCGATGATGCAACCCGTGCCCAATTAGAACACGGCCAGCGTGTAACCGAGTTAATGAAACAGAAGCAGTATTCGCCACTTTCCATCGCAGAAATGGCTATTTCATTGTTTGCTGCAAACGAAGGATTTCTCGAGGACATCGAGCTTAACAAGGTGTTGGATTTTGAAGCCGCATTACTGTCCTACATGAACAGCGAGCACGGTGATTTGCTGAGCAATATAAATGAAACTGGCGATTACAGTGATGACATTGAGTCACAGTTCCGAAGTGCAATTGAAAAATTTAAGTCAACCCAAACTTGGTAGGTTCCAGGACTAACACTTTAAAGGCGACTAGGAAAGATGGCAGGCGGTAAAGAAATACGTACTAAGATCGCGAGTATTAAAAATACTCAGAAGATCACCAAAGCCATGGAAATGGTTTCGGCAAGTAAGATGCGTAAAGCCCAGGATCGTATGAAGTTGGGTAAGCCCTATGCACACCGCATTCGCTCAGTAATTGGACACATTGCAAACTCATCACCTGAGTACCGACATGAATATTTTGATACTCGTGATGTAAAAAGAGTTGGATACATTGTTGTTTCTACCGATCGTGGGTTATGTGGCGGTTTAAATATTAACGCTTTTAAAGCCACCGTTGCTTCGATGAAAGAATGGGCAGACAAAAATATCGAAATTGATATTTGTACGATTGGTGCAAGAGCTGCAACCTTCTTCAACAATTTTGGTGGCAATGTAGTCGCGGCAATAAGAGATATCGGAGACTCACCGGAAATTGAAGATGTTATCGGCACGGTGAAAATCATGCTGGATAAATTCAACAACGGTGAAATTGATCAGCTGATGATAGTAAGCAATGACTTTGTTAACACGATGACTCACAAACCAGAAGTTAACCAACTATTACCACTTGCTCCTTCAGAAGAAGAAAACTTGCAGCATCACTGGGACTATCTTTATGAGCCCGATGCGAAAGAATTATTGGACGGCTTGTTGTTAAGATTCATTGAATCGCAAGTGTATCAAGCAGTAGTAGAAAATAACGCTTGTGAGCAAGCAGCCAGGATGATTGCTATGAAGAGTGCATCTGACAATGCTGGCGATCTTATTGATCAGCTCGGTCTCGCTTATAACAAAGCAAGACAAGCTGCGATTACCCAAGAGCTTTCAGAGATTGCTGGCGGTGCAGCGGCAGTTTAGAAATTTTGAATTTATTAATTGAACATTTGATTAGGAAAGATTGAGGAACCGAACATGAGCAGCGGTCGAATCGTAGAAATTATCGGGGCGGTTATAGACGTAGAATTTGAGCGGGACAATGTACCCCAAGTTTATGATGCGCTTACCGTCGACGACACTGAAATCACCCTGGAAGTTCAACAGCAGCTAGGTGACGGTGTGGTGCGTACCATTGCCCTGGGTAGTACGGAAGGATTGAGCCGAGGACTGATAGTGCAGGACACGGGAGCACCGGTATCTGTTCCTGTTGGTACTCAAACTCTGGGTCGCATCATGGACGTACTAGGTAGACCGATCGACGAACGTGGTCCTATCGGTGAGAAAGAGCGCATGCCGATTCACCGCAAAGCACCTACCTACGAAGAGCTTTCTACAACGAATGAACTGCTGGAAACTGGGATTAAGGTTATAGACCTGGTTTGCCCATTCGCTAAAGGGGGAAAGGTTGGATTATTCGGTGGTGCTGGTGTGGGCAAGACCGTCAACATGATGGAATTGATTAACAACATCGCTACCGAGCACAGTGGGTTGTCGGTGTTTGCCGGCGTGGGTGAGCGTACTCGTGAAGGCAACGATTTCTATCACGAGATGCAGGAATCGAAAGTTATCGATCTAGAAGGCGAGTCAAAAGTATCCATGGTTTACGGACAGATGAATGAGCCTCCTGGTAACCGTCTTCGAGTAGGACTAACTGGTCTGACCATGGCAGAGAAATTTCGCGATGAGGGCCGTGATGTTCTTCTCTTTATTGACAACATTTACCGTTACACACTGGCGGGTACGGAGGTATCTGCGCTTCTCGGTCGTATGCCTTCGGCGGTTGGCTACCAGCCGACACTCGCGGCTGAAATGGGTGAGCTACAAGAACGAATCACTTCAACCAAGACCGGCTCCATTACTTCTATTCAGGCCGTTTATGTGCCAGCGGACGATTTGACTGACCCGTCACCGGCGACAACCTTCGCGCACCTAGACGCAAAAGTTGTATTGTCTCGTGACATTGCTGCATTAGGTATTTATCCGGCGGTTGATCCTTTGGATTCGAGCTCACGCCAATTAGATCCATTGGTTGTAGGTCAAGAACACTATGACGTTGCCAGTGGAGTACAAGGCGTACTGCAGCGCTATAAAGAGCTAAAAGACATTAT
>DFQD01000207.1:12370-12885 GCA_002377605.1 Gammaproteobacteria bacterium UBA3498
GCAATTCTTGGTATGGACGAATTGTCCGACGAAGATAAGCAAACAGTTTATCGCGCTCGTCGTATTTCTCAGTTCTTATCACAGCCATTTACCGTTGCAGAAGTATTCACTAATGCTCCGGGCAAGTATGTGTCTCTGGCAGATACTATTGCAGGATTTAAAGGCATCCTTAACGGCGATTATGATGATCTACCAGAGCAAGCGTTTAATATGGTAGGTACAATCGAAGAGGCATTAGAAAAGGCGAAGACTCTTTAAGTTAAAAGAGGAATCGAAGCGAGGCAAATATAATGGCTATGACTATGCATTGCGACATCGTATCAGCAGAGAAGAGTATTTTTTCTGGTATGGTACAGATGGTAATCGCCGCAGGTTCTTTAGGGGATCTAGGTGTTGCGCCTGGTCATGCCCCGCTATTAACGGCCCTGATTCCTGGCCCGGTAAGACTTACTCTTGATAATGGCGAAGAAGAGGTTTTTTACGTATCAGGTGGATTTCTCGAAGTTCAGCGTGAT
>DFQD01000109.1 GCA_002377605.1 Gammaproteobacteria bacterium UBA3498
AGCAGAAAAAGATACCTTGGGTTTGTATTTGTCAGGACATCCCATCGACGAATTTTTGCCAGAGTTAGCTCATATAACAAAAGATCGTATTGCAAATTTAAGGCCAGAACGAGGACCCCAATTGGTTGCCGGGTTGCTTCATGGCTTTCGCACGATGAAATCCAAAGCTGGGGATACTATTGCTTTTCTTACTCTGGATGATCGCAGCGGCCGCTTTGAAGTTTCCTTGTTTGCTAAGGAATATGAAAAATATCGCGAGCTAATGCAGCGAGATTTGATTCTCGTTGTGGAATGCACTGTCAGTGTAGATGATTATACCGGTGGTATGCGTGGTAGAGCTAAACAGGTAATGACTCTGGCTCAAGCAAGAAAGAAATTTGCCCATCGACTCGCTCTCAATCTAAGTTCGGAAGATTTGCGGTCAGGCTTTTGTCAGCATCTTGCGAATATTCTCGAGCCTTATCGGAAGGAAACTATAAACACGTACGTTCCAATATCTGAGAGTCCGGACCCTGTCGAAACCCAAAGAGACGAAAACCTCCCTCAAAAGCCACCTCAGGAGGGGTGTCAGGTAGTCATTAACTATCAGCGCCCCGGCTCCAGAGGGTGTATAATGCTCGGCAAAGACTGGGTCGTATCTCCAACTGATGATTTGCTGCAGCGCCTAAAAATTGAGTATGGCAAAGATCAGGTTGAATTAGATTACAAGCAGACATTAACTCTGAATTAGACTTTTTAGTGGAGAAGTGTAGAACCGGCACTGGTTCCTTTCGCAATAATGGACCCGAATTACCTCGAATTTGAACAACCCATCGCCGAGTTAGAAGCCAAGATTAGCGAATTGCGTCTGGTGGGTTCTGACAATGAAATAAATATCTCTGAAGAAATTCAGAATCTCATAGACAAAAGCACAAAACTAACCGAAAAGATTTATGCTAATTTGACTCCGTGGCAAATTTCTCAAGTTGCTCGCCATCCGTTGCGCCCTTATACAATGGATTACATCGAACACATTTTCACGGAGTTCGACCAACTCCATGGCGACCGACTTTTTGCTGATGATCAGGCAATTATCGGAGGTCTGGCACGCTTAGAAGGTCGTCCGGTTATGGTAATAGGCCATCAAAAGGGGAGAGGCACAAAAGAAAAAGTTCGTCATAATTTTGGCATGCCTCGACCAGAAGGTTACCGCAAAGCGCGAAGACTTATTCAATTAGCCGAACAGTACAGTATTCCAGTCCTGAGTTTTATAGATACACCTGGTGCTTATCCAGGAATGGACTCAGAAGAAAGGGGGATTAACGAAGCAATTGCAGAAAACATGGCGATGATGTCCCGAGTTAAAATTCCTCTTATTGCGACAGTTACCGGAGAGGCTAATTCCGGAGGTGCAATTGCAATCGGAGTAGCCGACCAATTGAACATGTTGCAGTACTCAACTTACACCGTAATCACACCCGAGGGTTGCGCAACGATTCTATGGAAATCTTCCGAATATGCTTCAGCCGCCGCAGATGCAATGGGTGTTACCTCTCAGCGTTTGGAAGAATTAGGTATAGTCGATAGAACTATTGCCGAGCCATTGGGCGGTGCGCACCGAGATGTTGCAGAAACCTCAGAAAATATAAAACAAGCTCTTATAGAGCAGATCGACCGTTTAACGGCCATGGATCTTAATCAGCTAGTCGATAAACGTTATCAACGTCTCATGAGCTATGGCATAAGCGCATAGTAATAAACGCGACAATAAAGCCTTCTTAACTAACTTTTATTTCCCGAGTTCGTTAGACTCGTACTCAACAGCTTTTCGATAGCGTTTTTTCTTCAATGAAATTTGATCTCGAATATTTACAGCACAGCCTAGCGCCGCTTGCTCAGCAACCTTCTTTGCTGGTCGGGTTAAGCGGAGGAATGGATTCTGTTGTTTTGCTTTACGGAATGTGTAGGGTGGCAGAAGAAAGCTTGAGTCTTGGGGCTATTAGGGCACTTCATGTTAACCATGGTTTGCAAGCGGAAGCTGACCAGTGGCAAAATTTTTGTGAGGACCTCTGTAATGATCTCGGTGTTCCGTTGCATTGCGAAAAAGTAGAGATTAAAAGTCATAACAGCCCGGATCTTTCAATTGAAAATATTGCCCGAAAAGCACGCTATGGTGTATTCGAATCGCAGTTGAAGGATGGAGAAGTTTTAATACTTGGCCATCATTTAGATGATCAGCTTGAAACTCTTTTGTTCAGGCTTAATCGAGGTGCTGGCTTAAAAGGGCTCACGGCTATTCCAAAAAAAAGAGATTTAGCAAAAGGAGAAATTTATCGACCATTATTGGAAGTAGGTCGCAAGGAACTTCAGCGATTCGCAGAATCGCACAACTTACAATGGATTAAAGATCAATCCAATCAGGACACCTCCTTCGATAGAAATTTTCTAAGAAATGAAATTCTACCGATCATTGAATCTCGTTGGCCAAATTATCGCTCTAGCTGGGGTAAGTCACTGCAACTGATTAGAGAAGCCAATGAGATGTTGCGGGAATTAGCGGATTCCGATTTATCAAGCTTGTTAACAAAAGATAAAAGCGTAATTTCAATTATCGAGCTTGGAGAACTTAGCGAAGCAAGACAAAGAAACGTTTTCAGGTTTTGGATTGAAAAGTCAGGACTACCAGATCCGGGTTGGAATCTATTGCAGCGAATGGTTTGTGAGTTTGCGACACTTGATAAACAAGGAGAAGCAGTAATTGCAGCAAATGGCTTTTCGCTTCGCCGATACAGGGATAGTTTGTATTTATTGAAAGAGCAAGCAAATCCGCCAGAGAGCCTGAATTGGATTCCGCAAGAAAAACCAGAAATAGAAATTGAGGGTTGCGGAACTTTGGCAGCAAGGGAGGTTATTGGTGGGGGGCTGGCAAAGTCACAGGCAGACTCCTTCGACATTCGCTTCAGGAAGGGGGGGGAATCCTGTCGTCTATTGGGTCGGCCTAGCAAGAGTTTAAAAAAACTACTGCAGGAAGCTAATATTGAACCATGGTGGAGAGAACGAATACCCCTAATTTATCGGAATAATGAATTGGTCTGTATTCCTGGGATTGGTGTCGCAGAAACTAGCGCTGCAGCACCAAACGAGCCAGGAATCGAGTTTCAATGGTGGCGTTAAGCAGGCCAATTCGCACAAGAATAGGAGTAGTTTCCAATTTCTATCTGTCGAAGAAAAGCTCAGATTGAGCTAGGAGGAGGCTTCTGGTAGACTGTAATTCCATCTGTAAGAGCCAGATCCTAACTGGCTCGACTTAAAGAGATGGGGCCTTCATGACTCGTTTTATCTTTATCACTGGTGGCGTAGTTTCTTCGCTAGGGAAGGGTATTACTTCTGCTTCTCTTGCCGCAATTCTCGAAGCTCGGGGTCTTAAAATCACCATGCTAAAACTGGATCCTTATATCAATGTAGATCCAGGTACTATGAGCCCTTTTCAGCACGGTGAAGTCTTTGTTACTGAAGACGGTGCAGAAACAGATTTAGACCTGGGTCATTATGAGCGTTTCAGCCGCGTTACCATGAATCAAAATAATAATTTTACTACCGGTCGTGTTTATGAAGAAGTATTAAAATGTGAACGCCGTGGTGATTATCTTGGTGCTACTATTCAAGTAATTCCTCACATAACTGACGAAATTAAGAAGCGGGTTATCGAAGGGGCAGGTAAAGCAGATGTTGCTCTGGTTGAAATTGGCGGCACAGTCGGTGACATTGAGTCTCAACCATTTCTCGAAGCAGTTCGTCAACTAAGAGTCGAGCTTGGTTCGGGAAAAGCGTTGTTTATACATCTTACTCTTGTGCCTTATATTAGCACTGCGGGAGAAACGAAAACCAAACCTACCCAGCACTCAGTTAAGGAACTTCGTTCCATTGGTATACAGCCCGACGTCTTAGTTTGCAGATCTGAACAGGAATTAGATGAATCTGCCCGTAAAAAGATTGCGTTATTTACCAACGTAGAATTTCCTTCTGTAGTTTCCTTACCTGATACAGATACCATTTATCGCATCCCTTCAATTTTGGGTGCGGCGGGTCTGGATGAGATCGTCGTCAAAAAACTCAACCTGGATTGCCCAAAAGCAGATTACTCTGAATGGGATCGGGTGGTAGACGCTCAATTAAATCCTGAACGGGAAGTTAAGCTGGCCATGGTGGGCAAGTACATGGATCTCTTGGATGCTTATAAATCCTTAAATGAAGCCATTATTCATGCTGGGATCCAAACTCATACTAAGGTGCACATTAACTATATCGATTCTTCTGATGTGATGGAGCGAGGAATGGACATGCTCGAGGGGCATGATGCGATTTTGATTCCAGGTGGATTTGGAGAGAGAGGATTTGAGGGAAAGATTCTGGCGACTCAATATGCGCGGGAAAACAAAATTCCTTTTCTCGGAATCTGTCTGGGCTTGCAGGCAGCTGTGATCGATTACGCGCGAAACGTCGCTGGTCTCACCGGGGCAAACAGTACAGAATTTGATAGCAAGTCACCGCACCCTGTGATTGCTCTCATTAGCGAATGGACAACTTCAACGGGTTCAACCGAGCATCGCGATGAAAATTCAAATCTTGGTGGGACTATGCGTTTAGGTGGTCAAAAATGCATTTTGCAGAAGAACTCTAAGAGCTTTGACTGTTATGGTGTAGAAGAAATTGTAGAACGTCATCGTCATCGCTATGAGTTTAATAATGACTATTTACAAAGCCTGAGCGAGGCTGGATTGCAACTCGTTGGCAAATCCGCTGACGGCATGCTTGTTGAAGTGATCGAAGTCGCGGATCATCCATGGTTCGTTGGCTGCCAATTTCACCCTGAATTTACCTCAACCCCGCGCGAAGGACATCCATTATTTACTGGATTCATTAGCGCAGCAATTGTATATAGTTCTAAAGAATCACAAGAAGACGATACGCTAGATACACCAAAGCAAACAATATCTGCTATTAAAACAGCACAAGTTTAAGAATATTCCGGCACCTTAATTAATGACGCATAAGCAAATCGATATCGCCAATATTTCTGTTGCTAACAATTTGCCGTTAGTCCTCTTTGGTGGGCTGAATGTACTAGAGTCTCGCGATCTAACTTTGTCTGTAGCAGAAAATTTCAAAACTACCTGTGCAGAAATAGGAATACCATTTGTCTTTAAAGCTTCTTTTGACAAAGCCAATCGATCTTCTATTAATTCATTTCGAGGCCCAGGCCTGGAAGAGGGTCTGAATTGGTTGGCTGAAGTTAAATCTCAATTCAATATACCAATTATTACTGACATCCATGAGCCTGATCAGGCTGCGGCCGTTAGTGAGATTGCAGACGTATTGCAGCTTCCAGCCTTCCTATCTCGCCAAACAGACTTAGTTGTTTCTATGGCAAAAACCGGCGCAGCAATAAACATTAAAAAGGCTCAGTTTTTAGCTCCACAAGAGATGGCTCATATTCTTAATAAATTTGAGAGCGCGGGGAATCAACGCTTAATATTGTGCGAGCGGGGCAGTAATTTTGGGTATAACAATCTGGTGGTTGATATGCTTGGGTTCTCAATCATGAAACAGTTTGGCTATCCAGTGATTTTCGACGTAACTCATGCACTTCAAAAGCCAGGCGGGCTCGCCAATAGTGCCGATGGTCGACGTCAGCAAGCAACTGCCCTTGCTAAGGCTGGATTGTCACAAGGAATTGCCGGATTATTTCTTGAGGCTCACCCTGACCCAGACAATGCACTTTGCGACGGTCCCTGCGCGCTTCGACTCGATCAATTAAAGCCTTTCCTGCAACAAATGCTGGAGCTAGATAGGCTCATCAAAGATCAGCCGGATATCGATACCGCGTAAAACTTCGAACAATTCCTCTCTACATCTTTAAGGTATTTACATGTCAGAAATTACTGAAATTACCGCTCGTGAAGTGTTGGACTCACGGGGCAATCCAACGGTAGAAGCAGACGTACGCCTAAGCAGCGGCGCATTCGGTTCGGCTTGTGCGCCATCGGGTGCATCTACTGGTTCGCGCGAAGCATTAGAGCTTAGGGATAAAAATCCAGAGCGCTACTTCGGCAAAGGTGTCTTAACTGCGGTACATAATGTAAATACGCAAATAAGAGATGCCCTAATTGGTAAATCTGCTGTCGATCAGGAAAGTTTCGATCAAATCATGCTTAATCTTGATGGTACTGAAAACAAATCCAAATTAGGTGCAAATGCAATTCTTGCCGTGTCTTTAGCAGCAGCTAAAGCAGCCGCAGTTGATTCAGGCATGCCGCTGTATCAACACATAGCCAGATTAAACGGCAGTGATGGTAAGTTCACTTTACCTGTTCCGATGATGAATATCGTAAATGGAGGTGAGCATGCGGACAATAATGTTGATATTCAGGAATTCATGGTACAGCCAACTGGAGCGGATTCTTTTCGTGAAGCGCTACGGCACGGTGCAGAAATTTTTCACGCGCTCAAGTCAGTGCTAAATGCTCAGGGATTAAACACTGCTGTAGGTGATGAGGGTGGCTTTGCTCCGAACCTGCCGTCAAATTCTGCTGCTCTTGATGTCATCATGGAAGCTATTGCTAAAGCAGGATTTAAACCTGGAGAAGATATTCATCTTGCGTTGGATTGTGCGGCTTCAGAATTCTATGTTGATGGTAAATACAATTTGAGAGGCGAAAACAAAAGCTTCGATTCTGCCAGTTTTGTAGATTATTTACAGGGCCTCACAGAAAACTACCCAATTCTCTCCATAGAGGACGGGATGGATGAGTCTGACTGGGACGGATGGGCTAAATTATCTGAGAAAATAGGCGATAAAGTTCAATTAGTTGGTGATGATTTATTCGTTACCAACACCAGCATTCTAAAAAGAGGGATCAATGAGAAGATAGCGAATTCAATATTGATTAAATTCAATCAGATTGGGTCGCTTACAGAAACACTCTCTGCAGTCAATATGGCTAAAGATGCAGCGTACACAGCGGTTATTTCTCACCGATCCGGGGAGACAGAAGACACAACGATAGCCGACTTGGCAGTAGCTACAGCAGCCGGGCAAATTAAAACGGGCTCTTTGTGCCGTTCAGATCGTGTCGCCAAATACAATAGACTGCTTCGAATAGAAGAAGAATTGGGTGCGGCATCGATTTACAATGGCTTAAAGGAGTTCTCACAGTTTTTTCATTAAGCGTCGTACTATGAAAGCTTTATATGGGTTCCTCATCATCGTTTTCCTTATTTTTCAATTTCAGTTATGGCTTGGAGAGGATAGTGTGCGCGGACTCAATATGCTACAAACTGAGTTAGATGCACAGCGCCAGTTCAACATTGAGTTAAAAGAGCGTAATCGTTTATTAGAAATCGAAGTCGTGGAGTTAAAAACTGGTCTTGAAGCAGTAGAAGAGCGGGCCAGATCAGAACTAGGTATGATAGAGGAAGGTGAGATCTTTTATTTACTCCTGGATTAAATCGTACCTCTAGATTATCAACCACTGATCTACAATCTAAAGTAGATTAATATAAAAACATTATGAAATTCTGGGCTATTTTGCCAGCCGCTGGCATCGGTCGCCGCTTGGGATCGAGGACCCCCAAACAGTACCATTCTATAGGTGGTACTCCAGTACTTATACATTCCATAAATCGATTATTAGAAATTCCGGAGATTGAGCATTTGGTTGTAGTTCTGCATCCAAAAGATCAGCACTGGGCAGCATTCAATTTTAAAAATAAAAGAGTATCAACAGTAACCGGTGGAGATGAGCGGATTGATTCTGTTATCAGCGGAATGCAATTTCTCAGTGAAGAGGCTAACGCCAGTGATTGGGTCCTAGTGCATGATGCAGTTAGACCTTGTGTTAAGCAATCAGATATCAAAAATTTAATGAATCAATTAAATGAAAGCAAGGTAGGAGGCCTATTGGGAGTTCCGATAGATAATACGGTGAAACAGCTCGGTGATAATAATGAAATTGAACAGACGGTTGATCGTGGTCAGCTCTGGTCTGCATTCACTCCCCAAATGTTTCGCTTCGAGTTGCTAAAGCAGGCGTTATCGAATGCAGTTTCTGCAAATCTTGATTTAACTGATGAGGCTAGCGCAATAGAAGCCATGGGATTAAAACCGATTATTGTTCCTGGAGATAGGTCCAACATTAAAATTACCTATGATTCAGATTTAGAGCTTGCGCGCTATTATTTATTAACTGGAGATAAAACCTAGTGAATGACGCATTAAGAATTGGGCATGGCATCGACGTGCATAAATTTGCGGAGAGCTATCTGGAGGATAAACCTCTAAAGCTTGCTGGTTTGATCATTTCAGATAACTATTCTTTACTAGCTCATTCCGATGGTGATGTCGTATTGCATGCCATTTGCGACGCCATTCTAGGCGCTTGTGCGGCCGGAGATATCGGCCAATATTTTCCGGATGCCGATGAACAATTAGCTAACGCCGACAGCTCAGAGCTCTTGGAACAAGTGCTTCAAATTGCAGGTAAAAATCAAATGCGGATTATCAATCTGGACGTAACAGTATTAGCCCAAGTACCCCTACTTGCGCCTCACCGCCAAGAAATGATGGCAAGTCTATGCACTTTGCTCAGCCTGGATTCTGATCGAGTGAATATAAAGGCGACCACTACAGAGCGTCTCGGTTATATCGGCAGGGAAGAAGGCATTGCTTGTCATGCAGTAATATTAATGGAATCCAATGCCTGATAGCGTCGTTCAGCTCGAATCCCATTGGCGAGACATGGATAGTCTTGCTTATCTTGCTTCCCCTCCAACTGTTAGCGCGAGCATTAAAAAAAAGTTTTGTGATTTTAAGGTCTCAGAAGATCTGGGATTCGATCTTACTGGGAGTGGCGATCACTTGTATTTGCAAATCAAGAAAATAGATTTGTCTACCATCGACGTTGCCAAGAAGTTAGCTTCTTCTACTCAACAAAGAGTGGCATCGATCGGGTATGCTGGGATGAAAGATAGACGGGGTGAATGCACGCAATGGTTTAGCGTTCCGTTAGAAACCCTTGAGTCAGAAAATCTGGAGAGTATAGAAAGAGATAATTTACAGATTATCTCCAGTAAACGAAATAGCAGAAAACTGAAAATAGGTAGCCACAAACTAAATCATTTCGAAATCATTTTGCGAAATTGCACTGGTGGCCGGAAAGATTTTGAATCGAATATATTACGAATCAAAAAACACGGTGTACCTAACTATTTTGGCCAACAACGCTTTGGTAAAGAACTGAGCAATCTAAAGCAGCTTAATGGAATTCTGCGAGAAAAAGTTAGAATTGGAAGTACAAAACGGAAACCTTTTAAGCGTAGTTTAGTGATCTCAGCGGCGCGGGCTTACTTATTCAATCAATTGTTATCAGAAAGACTAAATAGCAAGAATTGGGATACTTATGTTGATGGAGATGTACTCAATTTAAACGGCACTGATCGGAATTTTGTTCCGGATCAAGCAGGTTGGACCAATCTATTGCAAGAGCGCTTAACTAACTTCGATATTCATGTTACTGGGGGTTTAGGCGGGGTGATTGAATCTAAAAATAAATATGTATGCACGGCCGAAGCTGCCGATATTGAAAAGGCAGTGATGGAGGAATTTCCGGGCCTTGTTCAAGCTTTAGGCATGCTCGGCTTGAAGGCTTCAAGAAGGCCTCTCAGATTCATGCCTGACAACCTGGAATGGTACTGGCTTGACGGGGAATCACTTAAGCTTGAATTTGATTTACGCAAGGGGGCGTATGCTACAAGTTTGTTGAGGGAAATTTGCAATACCGAATAAAGAGCAGGAATAGTATGGAGTAGTAACTTGAGTAGTAATCACAATTTAAATGGCATTGGCATGACCTCTCAGCGTACGCGTGAACGCTTATTAGGGCGACTAATTGATCAAGGCATTAGCAGTTTGGAAGTGCTGGATGTGATGCGCTCAACCCCTAGGCATATATTTCTTGATGAGGCTCTTTCTCATCGTGCCTATGAAGATGTGGCTCTTCCCATTGGTCATAACCAAACCATTTCCCAACCTTATATCGTTGCTCGTATGACTGAAGCGATTGTAACTTCGGGACCTTTAGAAACAGTGTTAGAAATCGGTACAGGTTGTGGCTATCAGACTGCGATTATTGCTCAACTGGCAAAGAAGGTTTACACCGTAGAGCGTATAAAACCATTGTTGAATAGAGCTAAAGCCAATATTAGAACTCTGCGCTTACGCAATACGGACTTTAAACATGATGATGGTAGTTTAGGATGGGAGCAAAAAGCACCCTTCGACGCTATTATTACTACAGCTGCCCCACAAGAAATTCCGAATGAATTGTTGCACCAGTTAAATCCAGGAGGAGGCCGATTGGTTATTCCAGTTGGTGGTGATGACCGACAGGAACTTAAATTGGTTACCCGTAATGGAGATCACTTTTCGGAAAGTTTTCTGGATGCTGTACGCTTCGTACCGCTACTTATAGGTCAGTTACAACACTGACGTCTGGACTCATTATGATTGAAGATTCTTCAGCTACCAGCCAGAATTCAATACTAAATTATTCCAGCTTGGTTTTATTTTTGAAAGGTGTTGCCATGGGTTTGGGCGATTCAGTTCCCGGTGTTTCGGGTGGGACCATAGCGGTTATAACCAATATCTATGAACGGCTCATTTTCGCCATCCGTTCGATAGATGGAACGGCAGTAAGAAATCTGTTCGCGATGAAGTTCGCAAAACTTTGGCAACACATCGACGGCAACTTTTTACTTTTATTGGCACTAGGTGTTTTAAGTGGGCTGATAATTTCCGCTAATACTGTTCTTTATTTATTAGCCAGCTATCCCGAACCCTTAATGTCATTCTTTGTCGGATTAGTGCTTGCATCTATTTGGATTCTTCGCTCGCAGTATGAAAGGAATAGCTATGCAATTTGGGCAGCTATTTTGTTTGGCGTCGGGATAGCAATTTTAGTAGGAAATTTGGAGCCGAGAACCGCTAATGTGAGTCCGGTCTATGTCTTCATTTGTGGTGCAATTGGAATATGCGCCATGATTTTACCTGGTCTTTCGGGCGCTTTAATTCTTCTCTTATTGGGAGTCTATCAGTTTGTTCTCACAGCGTTAGTGCAGTTCGATATTTTTTACATTATTGTCTTTGCCGCTGGCTGTATCGTGGGTTTGCTCGGCTTTTCTAGAGTGCTCGCCTCGCTTTTGAAGAATTACCATAATCTCACTTTTGGGTTTATTTCCGGCATGCTCTTGGGTTCTGTGTACGCATTGTGGCCATGGCAGCAGGCAATAAGCTTTTATATCGATAGTTCCGGGGTACAACATCCATTACAAACTGTGAATATCTGGCCGTTAAACTATACAGAGACAACTGGAAATCCGTCTTGGCTGGCAATTTCCCTGATATCTTTTGTTGGTGGGATAGCTTTGGTGGTTTATCTCTATTCAATTTTTAACAAAAAGGGCGCTGCTAACGTCTAGAGCTGTGTAACGAGTTTTTGGAGTTAAAGATGGTTAGCAATATTGAGAAAACTTGGCTTGTCGCTATCGTGACAGCCGTTCTTGTAAGTTGCGGGAACAGCTTACAGGCCCCGGTTTCAGAACAAGGAGAGTGGCAAGTAGCTAATGGTCCCATTATTGTGAGTAGTGATACACCTGCTGGAAGTTTTCGTGTGCAGGAAAGCACACCCGCTATTTTTAACTCTGAATACAATAAGCCGATAGGTGAAAGCACGACAATTAGTTCAGGAATTTCTAGTAATCCGATTGTTTCTGAGAGCCTGAGTGGGGTGGCTGGACAAACTCATCGTGTTAGAGCTGGTGATAATTTAATGTCCATTGCCTTCCAATACGACGTAGATTTTCGTGCACTTGCAAGAGCAAATGCGCTCGATCCTCCCTACACCATTTTCGTCGATCAGGAAATTAATTTAGACGTTAGTCGGGTTGTTGATCAGCAAACCGAAAGAAACAGTCAGTTGGGGACTATTGTTACGGATAACTCAGTTGCACGAGCTCAAGGAACATTATCAAGAGGAGGCGGACTGATTCGTCAGACCGTTGGTTCAAATAGAGAGCCAGATTGGGGTTGGCCTCACCAAGGAAGAATAGTGCGTGGGTTTCAAGCCGACGTTAACAAAGGCATAGATATCGGTGGCGAAGTTGGCGAACCTGTTTTTGCTGCAGGCCCAGGAAATGTAGTTTATTCTGGCGGCGGAGTACAAGGCAGTGGAAATCTAATCATTATTCGCCATAGCGATAAATACTTGAGTGCTTATGCACACAATAGTGAAATGCTAGTCGTTGAGGGTTCTCGAGTTCGTGCTGGCGAAAAGATTGCAGAGATTGGACAGAATCCTAGTGGCGTTGCCATGCTACATTTTGAAATCCGCGTGGACGGACAATCGGTGGATCCGATAGGATTACTGCCGAAACGCTAATCCCAACCGTAAAAATAAAAATTTGTGCTGTGATATAAATTCTAAACCTAGAAATTGCTAGGTAGTGATAAGACCCGCTTCTGTATTCTGCTTTATCTCAATAGCGATCAATAAGATAGAGTAAATTTTTGAAAGGGAGGGCTATTTGCTCTTCTATCTGACGAACTTTCAACTGGTGCAGGGCGTTTCACTCAAGCCAATACAGAATATGCTTAGCGCACTAGACTTTTTAATCGCGAAAAATCTAGGGTTAAAAAAACCACTGCAATCGCAGCTGATTTTCGTAATTCGTTTAAAGTTCTAGATACTCACGTTTATTTGGTTTGTCTGCCCATGTCTCAGCATCGGCCAGAGGGTCTTTTTTCTCTGTAATGTTCGGCCAGCTCTCTGAAAGCTCAGCATTTAAAGCTAAGTATTCCTGCTGTGCTTCTGGGAGTTCATCTTCAGCGTAGATTGCATCTACCGGGCATTCGGGTTCACAAAGTGCGCAGTCGATGCATTCATCTGGGTGAATAACTAGAAAATTTGGACCTTCATAGAAACAGTCTACCGGACAAACCTCGACACAGTCTGTATGTTTGCAGCGAATGCAATTATCACCAACAACAAAAGTCATTTCATCTCCGTACTATCTAATTCCTGTTCTATCTGTGCGAAACGGCAGGCATTCTACCAGTTTTTCCCTCACAATTCTCAGTTAGAAAAGGCTTAACGAAGCAGCCTATTTAGTCTTATTTTTAAGTTCATAGAGAATAGATAACGCTTCTTTTGCCGTTATTTCATCAGGATTGAGTTTTTCCAGAAATTCTACAACCGGGTGTGGGGCTGAGCCGAATAAATCCACCTGGTTGGGGAATTGTAGGTTCGATGCTTCCTGGATTTCTGTACCCGCATTCGCCTCTAATTGACTTAGTTTATCGCGCGCTTTATCTATTACTGGAGTTGGTATTCCCGCCAATTGGGCGACCTCCAATCCGTAGCTTTGGTTGGCAGGACCGGATTTAACGGCGTGCAAAAATACTATGCCATTATCATGCTCAATGGCGTCCAGGTGGACATTGATAATGTTGTCGTATGAGTTTGGCAAGGAAGTGAGTTCAAAATAATGAGTGGCGAATAAGGTAAAGGCCGATAATTTCTCGGCAATATAAACCCCTGCAGCCCAGGCTAAGGAGAGACCGTCAAAAGTACTGGTGCCACGGCCGATTTCATCCATTAACACTAGACTATTTGGAGTTGAGTTATGCAGAATGTTTGCCGTTTCACTCATCTCCACCATGAAAGTTGAGCGCCCTCCAGCTAAGTCATCCGATGAACCTATTCGAGTAAAGATACGATCGATTGGACCGACATTGGCCGCTGCCGCTGGCACATAACTGCCACACATTGCGAGTAAAACAATTAGAGCGGTTTGACGCATATAGGTGGATTTGCCACCCATGTTGGGTCCGGTAATGATTAGCATTTTTTGCTGATTATTTAAACACAGATCATTGGCGACAAAGTCCTCGGTCAAAACTGTTTCCACAACTGGATGACGACCTTCTTCGATAATGAGTTCCGGCTCAGTGGATAACATCGGTCGTACATAGTTGAGATTAATTGCACGCTCAGCAAAGCAATTGAGAACATCGAGTTCGGCAATAGCCTCAGCACTGGTAATAAGCTTGGCTAGATCTTCTGCTAGTAAATCTAGAAGTCCTTCATAAAGAGCTTTTTCTCTCGTGAGAGCTTTGCTTTTGGCGCTCAACACTTTGTCTTCAAACTTCTTTAACTCAGGCGTTATAAATCTTTCCGCATTTTTTAAGGTTTGACGCCGAACGTATTCAGCAGGTAATTCTGTCTCTGCCTGCCCTTTGCTCATTTCGATGTAGTAACCATGAACTCTATTGAATCCGACTTTCAATGTGCTGAGCCCAGTTCTTTCTTTCTCTCTTAATTCGAGATCAATAAGATACTGCCCTGCATTGGTGCTTAAATTTCGTAGCTCATCTAATGCGTCGTCATAACCTTCTGCAATCACTCCACCTTCACGGATTACAACTGGGGGGTTTTCTTCAATCGCTTTCTGTAGAAGTGAGGTTTGTTCCGGAAAGCTAGAAATTCTCTTAGCTATTGGTGCCACTGAATCATCTTTTATTTCCATGAGGCTGTTTTGCAGCTCAGGCAGCAGTTCATAACTGTCTCTTAACTTGGCCAGGTCTCTAGGGCGGGCAGACCTTAAACCGAGGCGCGCTAATATCCGTTCTAAGTCTCCAATACCCTTTAATAGCTCAGCGATTGGCTCGAACCGATAGTCGGTCATCAAGCAGCTAACGACTTGCTGCCTTGTTTCTAATAGCGTTTTGTTCCGTAGAGGTCGATTAAGCCAACGTGAAAGAAGGCGGCAGCCCATGGAAGTTGAAGTGGTATCCATTACTGACAGCAACGTGTTTTGACGTCCACCGACAAGATTTGTATCTATTTCCAGATTTCTACGACTGGCGGCATCGAGAATAACGCTGTCTGAAAGCTGTTCTACCTGTATGCCCTGGATATGTGGTAATTCAGACTTTTGGGTTTCACGGGCATATTGAATTAAGCAACCCGCAGCCTGCACGGCTGCATTGAGATCTGCACAATCGAAAGCAGATAGGTCTCTTGTGTTGAAATGTTCGCAAAGTATTCTATTTGCATTAGAGAATTCAAATTCCCAAACCGGCCTCTTCTGTAGGGCCGGATTATCGAGTTTTGTTTCTACTTCAATAAGATCGTCACTAATTAATAGTTCTGCCGGCTTTATTCTCTCGATTTCGGTAAAAAGTGCATCAATGCCAATGACTTGACTTAGAACAAAGCGACCGCTGCTTATGTTCATATAGGCAATTCCGTACTGTAGATCGGAGTCTTTTGTCTTCGAGATTTCAGTCGCGCTAATCGCAAGAAGGCAGTTATCTCTTCGCTCATCGAGAAGGGCCTCATCACTGACAGTGCCTGGCGTGATCACTCGAATCACTTCTCGCTCTACTGGTCCTTTAGAGGTGGCTGGGTCACCTATTTGCTCACAAATGGCGACGGAAACACGCGCTTCCACTAATTTGGCGAGGTAACGATCTGCCGCATGAAAAGGAATTCCACACATTGGAATTGGATTTCCTGCAGATTTGCCTCTTGCGGTCAGAGTGATATCGAGAATGTCAGCGGCAATTTTTGCATCGTCATAGAAGAGCTCATAGAAATCTCCCATGCGATAGAACAATAAGTTGTCTTGATTTTGTGCCTTGATGCGCAAGTACTGCTGCATCATGGGAGTGTGTTTTTGCGTTTCGCCCAAAGTCTTAAACTGAGTTCTAGGATTATTCACATTAAGCAGGCGATTCTACACGTTTTAAGTTTTTACTTGGACTTTAATCACAGTTTGGTACTAAGTTGTTTAATAGTTTTTGCATTTGGTTTCCGCTACCTGAGTGGATACCATTGTATCCATGTCATTTCCTCAATCCAAAATCAGTGAATTGGTGCAGCAACTTGCTGATAAACTCATTGCCAAGAAGCTAATCATATCTACTGCGGAGTCCTGCACCGGGGGATGGATTGCCCAATCTTTAACTGATCTTGCAGGTAGCTCTGCATGGTTTGATACAGGATTTATCACTTATTCTAATGAAGCAAAACAACGCCTATTGGAAGTACCAGCGGCTTTCTTTGATTTTGATGGCCCAGGAGCAGTGAGTGAAGAGACTGTTTTGGCAATGACTAAGGGGGCAATTTCCAACAGCCGAGCCAATGTTGCAGTTGCTGTTAGCGGTGTTGCTGGCCCCGAAGGGGGAAGTGATGAAAAACCGGTTGGAACCGTTTGGATTGCTTGTCAGTGGGAGGAGAAGACCTTTGTTCAGCGGTTCATGTTTGCTGGAAATCGAAGGGCTGTGCGCCTAGCTGCATTGGAGACGGCGTTGGTTTGCTCACTGAATCTAGTAACTTAAGAGAATAGCTAAAGGAATTTCAACATTTGCCAATATACTGGTTGTATATACAGTAATATTCTGATTTAATTGCTACTGTTTATATATACAGTAGAAGCTCAAAAGGTGAGGTTGGGCAGGAAATTAACGAAGCTGGGTTGGATATTGCCCGCTGTGCCTTACAGCCCGCTGCCAAGCTCCGGAGTAGTTGGTCAACTGATCAAAGGTGGTGTAAGCAGTGGTCAATATCTAACTTAGCCGACCAAACAAGATCTGATCGAAGTTGGATTTTGCTTGGGACGAGAATAACTTACTGAAAAATTCAGCAAGTAGTGGGGACAAGCTACTTTTAAGGCTCTAAGAATGAGCCAAGTATCAACTGTATTACTCAAGGAACCAGCATCAGTTGTAAGGAAATACCAAGGAAACAACTATGATCGAAGATAAGAGCAATAAAGAAAAAGCATTGGCAGCTGCGCTGTCACAAATTGAGAGACAATTTGGCAAGGGATCCATGATGCGCCTGGGAGACACTGAGCGCGAATCGATACCAGCTATTTCGACTGGCTCTCTAGGCCTGGACGTTGCGCTAGGTATTGGCGGGTTACCGCGAGGTCGAATAGTCGAGATTTACGGCCCTGAATCTTCAGGCAAAACCACATTAACACTACAGGTTATCGCGGAAGCACAAAAGGCAGGTGGTAGCTGTGCCTTTATTGATGCAGAGCATGCCTTGGATCCAATCTATGCCAAAAATCTCGGTGTAGATGTAGACAATTTATTAGTGAGCCAGCCGGATACGGGAGAACAAGCTCTAGAAATCTGTGACATGGTAGTACGTTCTGGTGCATTGGACGTCGTAGTTATCGACTCCGTTGCAGCCTTAACGCCTAAAGCAGAAATCGAAGGTGATATGGGTGATAGCCACATGGGACTTCAGGCACGTTTAATGTCACAAGCTCTGCGGAAGATGACGGCCAATATTAAAAATTCTAACACTCTAGTTATATTCATTAATCAGATTCGCATGAAGATTGGTGTCATGTTTGGTTCGCCAGAAACAACTACCGGCGGCAATGCGCTGAAATTCTATTCCTCCGTTCGACTCGATATTCGACGTATCGGTTCAATAAAAGATGGTGATGAAGTTGTCGGTAACGAAACTCGTGTGAAAGTTGTTAAGAACAAAGTCGCCCCCCCATTTCGTCAGACGGAATTCCAAATCATGTATGGCGAAGGTATTCATCATTTAGGAGAAGTAATCGACCTCGGGGTAAAAGAAGGCTTATTAGAAAAGTCTGGTGCGTGGTATGCCTACAACGGAGAAAAAATCGGACAGGGCAAAAAGAACGTAGCTATATATCTGGAAGAAAACCCAGAAATTGCAGAGCAGATCGAGCGCCAGATTCGAACACAACTGTTGAATAAGGATGGTGAGCAGAGCGACGCCGAAGTGATTGCTAATAGCGATGATGTAATTGTTCTTGAAGACGCAAAGTCGAAGAACGCCTCTTAGTGTTATAGCGGCGCGCTATAACCTCTGACTATATGCATTACGATGTCCCCGTTCTCCGGCGAGCCGCCATGAATTACTTGGCTCGCCGGGAACACTCTACTTTCGAGCTACATGAAAAGCTGCTAAACAAGTATCCAAAACTAACTATTAAAGAATTGGATATAGCTTTAAATCAACTACAAAACGAAAATCTTTTAAGCGATGAAAGGTTTACAGAGAGCTATATTCGATATCGAAAAGGTAAGGGCTTTGGATACAAACATATCAAAGCTGGGTTGGGAGTCAGAAGGGTGGACCCGATTATTATTAGCAAATACCTATTTACTGATGATGATGATTGGGAAAAAATTGCATTAGATTTAGTGTCAAAGAAAGTTCGATACCAACATCAAACACAATACGGGTCGAAGTTACATAAAAAGATAATTCGTTTCATGGAATCGAGGGGATTCACGTTCCATGAGATAAAAAAAGCTCTAAACCAGAGAATGACATTCTGTAAGACAGCGGAAAAATAAAATCATAATCCGAACTTTTTGATTCTGAATTATTATTCACCTCTATTGGCGGTGGAATTAGGATAACTTACGCCAAAATTGATGCGATTAAAGACAGTTTACAAGACCTAGATACAGGTTTATCGTTAATAATGGGCTAGTATGAAATCAAAGCGGTTCAAGTACTTATCTTGGGGCAGCAATATCTAGAAACTCCACAACCCAAAACAAGCATAATAGAGGAATTGTTAGTT
>DFQD01000007.1 GCA_002377605.1 Gammaproteobacteria bacterium UBA3498
CGGTTTCGTGGTAATGATCTCTCCACTCCCATGCCAGATTTCGGTTTTCCCGGCTTACAACCTGGAGATAGATGGTGTCTCTGCGCTTCCAGGTGGTTAGAAGCTTATGAACAGGATATGGCACCCAAGGTTTTTCTCACCCGTACGCACAAGCGGGCGTTAAAAATTGTCGAATTAGAAAAACTCAAAGAGCATGCCGCTGATATAAACTAGTCTTTTTGATGGCGCTTTAGCACGTGTGTTAAACATGGCTGGAGCTTCTAAGCAGTAATGAACTTAAAGATTTGTTGAGTAAAGTCAGTTAACTAATGGCATCAGCTCAGATGATGCCATACACTTGCCTTGCCCATTGAATTTAAAAAAATTAGTAGAGGAAAGAATCCGCATGAGTAGCGAAAGTCCAGAATTTGCACATCGCTATGTGAGTTCCCTGTGTGATAGCAATCGTTGGGACAACTTCAATGTTCGAAGTGACGACATCGTCATAACCACGTCATACAAAGCAGGTACTACCTGGATGCAGGGAATTTGTTCGGCGCTAGTGTTCCAGGCTCCAGAACCACCCGCTCCTCAAGATGAGCTGACACCCTGGCTGGATGCGAATTTTGGTCCTGTTGAAGATGTGTTAACTCAGTTAGATGCTTTGTCCAATCGCAGATACATCAAAACCCACCTACCACTGGATGCTGTTAAGTTTTTCGATGAGATTAAGTACATTTTCGTTGGTCGTGACGGTAAAGATGTATTCATGTCCATGTGGAATCACTGGCATAACATGATTCCGGAGATGATTGATGGAATGAATAATGCGCCGGGCAGAGAAGGCCCACCGCTCAATCATGCGCCTGATGATATTGGCCCGGCTATAGATGAATGGTTAACCAAAGGATCCTATCACTGGGAAAACGATGGTTACCCATTCTGGTCTCATCTCCGTCATGCCAAAACCTGGTGGGATTATCGCCACTTGTCAAACATTCTAATAGTTCACTTCGAAGATCTCTTAAAGGACTTGGACGGTGAGATGCGACGTATTTCCAATTATCTGGACATTCCGATTAATGAAGAGGTTTGGCCAACGCTAGTTGATAGTGTGACATTCGGTGCTATGAAATCCAATGCAGCAAAGATGGCTCCAGGTGCGACTGCTGGCATGTGGAAGGACACAAGTAACTTTTTTCACAAAGGGACGAATAAGCGTTGGGAAGGAGTATTCACTGATGAGCAAATCGCCAAATATAATGAAAACGCACTGGAAGTATGCGGCCCCGAGTTAGCTCAATGGTTAGAATTCGGTGGGCGTATCGATTAAACTCTTGTGCAGAACTCCCTCAATGAAAGAAGGTTTAGGTCATGAATAAACTCATGGGTCGATTAGTTCAGAATAGCTTCGTACTTTTTCTCTTCGCAATGGTTTCAGTTCCGGTGAGCGCTCAACCTGGCACTGATCCGACAGTCTGGAATGAATCTATGGACAGGTTTGCGCGGGAAGATCGTATTAATCCACCGCCAACCGGAGCTATTGTTTTGACTGGTAGTTCGAGTATCGCTCGGTGGAACGATCAGGCGGCGAAAGCTTTGGCGCCACTAACAGTAATCCCTCGGGGATTTGGAGGCAGTGTCATGAATGACGTCCTCTATCATCTCGATACAGTCGCGCTCAAGTATCAACCGAGAGCGATTCTAATTTATGAAGGTGATAATGACACCGCATATGGATTGCCGGAGGAACATATAGTCGGAGCATTCAAGCAAATTGTCGCCAAAGTTCATGAAGAGCTCCCAGAAACTCGTATCTATGTGATGGCAGTTAAGCCTTCAACTTTGCGTGTGGATGTTTGGGAAAGCGCACAGCAAGTTAGCGCAGCGTATAAAGAAGTCGCCAAGAATGATCCGCTAGTTTACTACATAGATTCTGCGACTCCTTTTCTTAAAGCAGATGGTTCGGTTATGACCGATATCTTCATCGAAGACGGATTGCATTTAAATGATATGGGGAATCTTATTTGGGGCTCGATCATTCGCGCTTCTTTAATGCCGCAGGAAGCACGTTACGAATAGTTCCTCTTTACCTCTTTAGTGTTTCTTCTACCAGTTTATAGATTCGCCGATATTCATCGAGCCAGCTACTTGGTTCACGAAAACCGTGGGGTTCAATCGGGTAAACAGCAAGCTCCCAGTTTTCTTTCTTTAGTTCTATTAAGCGTTGGGCTAAACGCACTGAGTCCTGAAAGAAGACATTATCGTCTAACATGCCATGGGCAATCAGTAATGGCTTCTCTAATCCTTCGGCAAATTCTATGGGAGAGCTACGCTCAAAAGCAGCTGGGTCTAGGTTAGGGACATTAAGAATGGCTGATGTATAACCATGATTATAGTGCGCCCAATCGGTCACTGGTCGTAATGCTGCACCACAGGCAAATAAATCTGGGTATTGAAATAAAGCCATTAGAGTTAGAAATCCACCATAGGATCCGCCATAGGTGCAAATTCGATCTCTATCGACATTTTTATTTTCGACTAACCAATCAATGCCGTCGGCAAGATCTTCGACTTCCGGTGTACCCATACGTTGATAGATAGCCGTTCGCCAATCTCTTCCATAACCTTCAGACGCACGGTAGTCCATATCCATGACGACATAACCTTGCGTGACTAAGAAGCTATGAAACATAAATTCACGAAAATAACCTGACCATCCCTGGTGAGCATTTTGCAAGTAGCCAGCCCCATGAATAAATATCACCGCTGGTCGATTGGTTTCGTTGCTGCTCGGTGTATAAACACGGGAATGAATGGGATCGGTAACGTGGGAAGAAGGTACTTCCACATACTCGGGCTCTACCCAGTCAATCGCTTTAAATTTATCGCTTATAGTGTTCGTGACTTGAATCGCGTCG
>DFQD01000165.1 GCA_002377605.1 Gammaproteobacteria bacterium UBA3498
TTGGGCGGGCACTGAACATCTGCCCCAGGTTCAATTTGCCGTGAAAGATGTCTCCATTTATAAGTCCAAATTTTCGCTCCAGATCTATTGGGGTTAGGACCTGCTGACCAAGAATGAGCTCGCGAAATCCGGGTGCATATTTTTCAACTTGATTTATAACAGTGCTTGCAGCGTCATCTCGATGCGCATCCCAATTCAGACCCGGATTAAATTGATGACAAAACAAACTCGCGACATGCTTGTCAGGAGGGGCTAATGAATCATCCAATGTGGAAGGAATAAGCATCTCGACAATTGGCTCTCTAGACCAACCTAGCTCTTCCGCATCTTTATAAGCCTGATCGAGATAATCTACTGTTGGCCCAATGATAATTCCAGAAGTAAGGTGATCTTCGGTTGCGCGCTTTTGATTTTTTAAGCAAGTAAAATCGGGTAAATCACGCAACGCGACGTTCATGCGCAAGGTGCCGGAACCATTCTTGTAGTTTTCCATTCTGCGATTAAATTCTTCAGGAAGATTCCTTGCATTAATCATTCTCTTGAATAAAAGAGTGGGATTTAAGTTGGAAACTACACGAGAGGATTCGATTATTTCACCATCATCTAGCTCAACTCCTACCGCCTCATTGTTTTTAACTACTACTCGACGAACTGCGCAATTGACTTCGATATCTACACCTTTTGTCTGTGCGTAGGCAGCCATCGATTGTGTTATCGCGCCCATACCGCCAATCGCGTGACCCCAAATGCCTTTTTTGCCATTTACCTCTCCAAAGGCATGGTGGGCCAAGACATAAGCAGTACCTGCCTGTTTAGTGTCACTGTAGGTGCCAACTAAGCCATCGAAGGCAAATGCTGCTTTGACTCGCTGGTCTTTAAAATAGTAATCAAGAAAATCTGAAACGCTCTTTGAAAATATATCCAGGAGAACACGGCCTTCATCAACGTTTAGTTTGCGAAAGCGATTTCCTAACAGCGCAGTTCTAAGAACATCTTTAAACCCGCCGCCTACATTAGGGGGAGTCTCAAGGAGAACGCCACGGATTTGATTCGACACTATCTCGATATCACGAAAGAAGCGATCAACTTGTTTTGCATCATGGCTTGAAAACTGAGCAATCTCTTTTTTAAGTTCATTTCGACTATGAACAAACGCAAGAAAGTTTCCATCGCTATGGGGGAAAATATTATTTACTTTGCGCTCAACAATTTTTAATCCGTGTTTATGTAGCTCGAGATCGTTTATAACCTTTGGATTAAGCAGGCTTACCGTATAAGCACCTACGGAATTTCTAAATCCAGGGTGAAATTCTTCTGTGCTTGCCGGTCCACCGACCTGTTCATTTTTCTCCAGGACCTTTACATGCATACCCGCACTAGCTAGATAACTAGCACAAACAAGCCCATTGTGGCCTCCCCCAATAATAATAGCGTCTATGGTCATGGCTACCAGAAAAACGAGTTCAATTAATTACTAATAATAACAAAAGAAAATTAAAGCTCTTGCATAACTTGGTTTTTCAAAGGCAGAAAATGCTGGATTAGAGCACCGAGCTTAAGCCTCAATATTATTGCGGGCTGCCGCCGAGGGTGCTATGTTCAAAGTTGGCAAATTATTAGAACAATTACTCGCAAATTTACCCCAACCAAAATTAAAGACTAATTGGAGGTCCCTGTGAAAAAAGCGATTTTCTGCTGCTTAGCGATATCAGGCTTGCTCAGCTCCACTTCTACTGCCCAAACTTATGTATCTGATTTCGTAGACGGTAAAATTAGCGATCGGCCCATTCGCATTCTGCAGACTAATTCTGCTGGCGATGATGTGTATGTGTTTAACCCTGACACCATGGAACAAGTTGGCTATATCGAAGACTTGCCTCACAACCACGGGGCGACAGTCCACGCGGACGGCCTTTATTACTACTTCACCAATGAGCATGATCATACTGTCGATGTCGTTGACACTCGCACATTCGAAATGGTGAAACGTATTCCATTGGCTAATGGTCCCCATAATCTTTCAGCTAGCATGAGTGCAAGAAAGGTTTATGTGGCAATCATTGCTGAGCCGCTTATACAAGTAATCTCTATGGATACTAACGAGATTATTGCCAACATCGAAACTGGCGGCGGAGTTCATAACACTTTTGTAACACCTGATGGCAAATACGCGGTTGGGGGGATGATCGGAGCGAGCGAAATAATCGCTATAGATACTGCTACCGACGAAGTGCTATTTGAGACTTCTATTCCGTACTCTCAGAATCCATTTACGGGTGGTGTACGCCCACTAACTTTCACAGTTAATGAGGATGGTTCCACTCGTTCAATGTTGGTGAATGTTGGAGGATGGCATGGCTTCTGGGAAATCGACTGGGAAACCCAGGAAGTACTGAACAAAATTAGTCCTCCTGTAGCGTCCTGGAATCGCATGGACCAAACTGCAGATGGAATCCAAAGCGCTCCAAGTCATGGCATTGTTGTACTGCCTGATCAGAGCCAGGTTTGGCATTCAAGCCGTGCCACTTCTCACATTTATGGCTACACTTACCCTGATTTTGAATACATCGGAAGAGTTTATATTGGCAACCCTGCTTGGATTACCACTACACCAGATAGTAATTATCTATGGGTAGGAGTTTCAGGCCATAACCAAACAGCCGTAGTCGATGTGCATAATCAAGAAGTGATAAAACGCTTTCCAGTAGGACAGGCACCTAAGCGTATCTTCACTGCAATCATGCCTGAGGATTGGGGAGGCGAAGCACCATGAATGGTCCTACCACGCGATGGTTTGCAATTGCGGTATTAACAATGTTCGTTATCGGTTGCGGAGAACAGGAATCAGCTCCTTCAACACCACAAACAACCCAGACTAGTGACGCCGCAGTGACCAGGGATACGCCGAAGGGATTGGATTTCGAATTCTACAAGGAATCAGTAGAACCAATTTTTATCCGATATCGCGGTGGTTTTGTTGGCTCAGACACAGCTTGTGTTGCCTGTCATACAGTACAAGCAAATGCTCCGCTTGGCCTGGTAGCTTTAACCGAAGAAAACGGCGAAGTGTATTGGACAGAAGAGCAGTCGCGAACCAATATGGAAAACGTTGCACTATTAGTTAATCCGAGCGCTCCAGAAACTAGCCGTATTCTAATGGCTCCCCTTGCACCTACGGCAGGTGGTGAAGCACATTCTGGCGGAATCTTCTGGGATTCCGCGAATCACAGTGAATATCGAATAATTTCCCAATGGATCGCAACCGGAAATCCAAATGCAGGTGCTGAACCTACCGTAGATGTAGATTTCGAATTTTTCCGCTCATGTGTTCAGCCAATTTTTGTAAATCCGATTGAGAACGCAATGCCCTGTATTGAATGTCACAGCGGACAATTTGCCATTCCAAATCCGGACAACAGCTATTGGACCGTTGAGCAATCTCGACAGTCATTTGAAGAACTAATGACTTTTGTTGACCCTGGGCGACCAGACTACAGTCGTTTTCTGCATAAACCACTGCATCCGGATGCTGGCGGAGATTTAATGCATAACGGAGGAAGACGCTGGTACTCGCAAGACGACCCAGAGCGTCGAGCACTTGAAGATTGGGTTCGCGGTGATGCTATGGGCGACCAATGCCCACCGGCCTTGCAGTTCGATTATCCGCCAAGGCCCTAAAACCATGCGATCACGGATAAATCGAGCAGTATTAACTGCCTCTCTTATATTGCTCGCTAGTTGTTCAGATCCTGTACCTGAAACTTCCATGGATGGAATTTTCACTGTTCAGCAAGCCGAGCGTGGTAGACCTTTGTTCGATGACCTTTGCCAACGCTGCCACAGTTTACAAGAATTCTCTGGTCGGACATTCGATGCTATCTGGGCTGGCGTTCCGGCAGCAGCCCTCTACGCCAGAATCGCTAACACTATGCCTTTAGATCAACCAGGTAGTTTAAGCATCGCTCAAGTTTCTAATCTGATGGCTCATATTCTTAGTGAGAACGGAAATCCTGCGGGAGACACGCCGCTTGAAGGTGACCTAGATTACTTAATGACTATTACCTTAGCCCGCGCAAGCGAATAGTAAACTCACCTGTTAATTTTTTAATCAATTGGTTTAGGATTCTAAACTTTTGGGACAAAACTTCTTCAAAGCATAAACTTTGAAATCTAAATCAGATTTCGACTTACCTACTGCCGAACTGCGCAAGCACAACGCCATATACTGCCATTGCATCCCAGATATTTTGAATGCGTATGTTTTCGTCTCGACCATGCTGATTGTTGTCATGGTTTGCTAATGGCAGAACGATAATCGGCGTATCCACTCGATCATCGAACGCATTGAGCGGAAGTGTGCCACCCATGCTGGGCGTCAAAATCAGATCAGGAGTTAACTCCTGCATGATTCTAATAAGTTTTTGCGCAATAGGGCTGTCCATTGGCGTCCTTAATCCTGCATTTCCAGTTCCACGCCAATCAAGTTTGGCAACTTTCTCGTTATTGCGTAGTTGTTCCGCAGTAGGATCACCATGAACAATATAAAATCCTTCTCTTTCAACATGGTCTTTTATCAGTTGCCGCAATCTTGCTGGATTTTGATTCGGCACCATTCTCAAATTAAGTGAAACAGTCGCTGAGGGAAGAATGATATTACGCCCTTGAAGACCCACCCCTCCTGCCACAATTCCCCGGGCATTTATTGCTGGCAGAGTGACTAGCTCTTCCAATCTTACACCTCCACCCTCAGGAGTGTGAATGGACAATTCGTTTTGCAAACCAGTACTAGTATCTGGCATTGCATTTATAGCAGCGCGCTCGAGCTCCGAAAGTGTTGCAACATTATCGTAATAACCATTCACCAAGATACGCCCTGTTTCATCGCGCATACTTGTTAATAAATAAGATAGCTGCATGATCGGATTTGGCGCCCAGTTACCATAATGACCCGAATGCAGCGGTCTAGTAGCACCATAAGTAGTGATATCGACCGTAGCACTTCCCCGTACCCCAAAAACCAGTTGCGCATGGCGAGATTGATGCATCGGACCGTCACAGAAAAGCAGCAGATCAGCATCAAATAAGCCAGGATTGGCATCAATGACCTGTCCTAAAGTGGGAGAACCTCTTTCCTCCTCTCCATCGAAAAGTAATTTTAGATTTACTGATAACTCAATTCCGTTTTCACGCAACGCATCAAGCGTATGAATTATCGCTATTACCGGCATCTTGTCATCGCCTGCAGAGCGCGCATAGAGCCGCCACTCTGGATCGAACTCACCATTTACCGAATCTAAATTAATTGGATCGCCTCCTGGTAACGGCGCATCAATCAAAGTTGGCGTAAAAGGTGGGTAAGTCCAATTTTCTTCCTGCACTGGTTGGCCATCGAAATGAGCATAGAGAAGCAATGTTTCTGTTGCGCCTGGTGTATTTATTTCCCCATATACATAAGGAGAGCGGCCAGCCCGCAGAACTCGTGTTTCGATACCTCGGCTTTGCAACATAGAGATAATGAGATCTACATTGTCATCCATGTCATCAAGATTGGCAGAGTCATTAGGCAAGGAAAGAAGGTCTACGAAATCTTCTATTATTTGCTGCTCCCGCTCGCTCCGGTATTCATTCACTGCCGCCGCGATTTCTAAAGTGGATTGCTGAGCAAGCGCTGCAAATGATAAAAGAGAGATTAGAGCTGAAACCAAGCTCGACAAACCGAAAATATTGGCCTTTTTCATTTCAAGAGCGACTCCTGCTATTACATTTCTGGAAACCTGAAGGAAATACTATCGAATGAGCAAGGCTCTAACCCCTAAAATAGGCACTTAGAAGCATGTAATAATCTGGACAAGTCCACACCAGAAAGATACCTTTACTACCTCTTACAAGCCCTATTCATCCTTTCAGTGCCCCGCACGGGAGAGAAATATGATAAGAAAAACCCTTGCCTCCCTAACACTTGGGTTGGCGCTGGCTCTTTCAGCCAGCAGCCTGTTTGCCCAAGCCTCAGAGTCCGTAGAACCCTTCAAGGTAGGAACATTCGCGACAGATGACACGCCATTCGTAGGCTTGGTCGTTCGCGATGACTCACTAATTGTCGACCTCGTAGCGGCGAATCGCGCCATGCAGCTACAACCTCAGTATGCCAGATTGGATATGCCCAATACTATGCTTGGGCTCATCGAGCAGTATGAATATGGTCTGAAAGGCAGAGTCTACGAAGTCATGAACTGGTTAGTAGAAGATGGCCTACTCAGCGGCAATAACCGTCCAGGCTATATTCATGATGTCGAAGCAGTAGATATTCTTGCCCCAATTCAATATCCGAGCAAAGTAATGAATGCTGCTGTTAATTTCTACACTCACGCCTGTGAGGGATGTACCCAGGAACAACTGGCCCAGCGCACTCGCGAGCGTCAGGAAGATCGAGGCGTACCCTATTTATTCCTGAAGCCCACCCGTGGCGCTATCGTCGGAAGCGGCGAAGACATCATCATGCCATTTGGTCGCGATGAAATTGAATATGAAGTAGAAATGGCCATTGTTTTCGGCAAGGCAGGCAAATATGTTTCTGCAAGCCGCGCTTATGATCACGTATTCGGTTACATGGTAGCTATGGACGTTTCTGACCGCGGCGGCCGCCCACCAGGTGGTTACGGCGTTCGTTCGGATTGGTTTGTAGGCAAAGGACACGACACTTTCGCCCCTCATGGGCCTTGGATCGTGCCTAAAGAGTTTTATGGCGATCCAATGAACCGTCTTCACCAAATTACAGTAATAGACGGGGTTACAGTTCAAGAAGCCCAGGCAGGTGACATGATTCACAATATTCCGGAATTAATTGAATATGCCTCATCTCTAATTACAGTATTTCCAGGTGACGTGCTACAAAGCGGTACTTCTGGTGGCACTGGGGCCGGCCGTGTACAACGTGCAACGGGGTCAGGATTCTTGGTAGATGGTGAAACCATAGAAGCCTCAATTGAAGGTATTGGCACCTTACGTCACACAATCAGACAGGAATTAACAATCCCTGATGATTTGTCTGGGGCACAATTGCCGCCTACTTCCTCTTATAGAGATAACTAGGAACCTATTGCTTCTGGTCAGCAATAGTTGCTGAAGAAAAAGTGAAACCCCAACCCGTCAAGCGGGTTGGGGTTTTTTACTGAATGACATCATTAATTAAAGTAGTATTTTTAGCGCGCTGATCCCAAATAGGAGTACAGAATGAAAATTAAGAAACTAGCAGCAATTTTATTGTGTTTTATCCCTACAGGACTTTTGGCTCAAGTACCCGATAATGCCACGCATATTTCAGCAGGTGAGATCATGACTGTATTTGAAGCCTTGGGTGAAACTATCGACCAACAGATTCGAATCGTTGATATTGGGGATGACATTAATGTCGCTGTAGGAATCTTGCGTCGCGCTGGCAATAGAACCGAAGGCGAAGAAGTTAACGCAATTATTCATCATCGAGTTACCGAAGTGTATTACGTTCTCTCGGGATCTGGCGTACTAGTTACTGGAGGCGAAGAGTCAAACCCTCAAGAGTTTCCAGATAATGTTACCGCTGTAATGGAACTAATTGGTCCGAGTGGCAGTCGCACAGTCATTAACGGACAGGTACAAACAATTTCAGCAGGAGATATTGTGGTAATTCCTGCCGGTGTACCTCATGGGTTCCGGCACATTCAGGATCAGGTGACGTACCTAAGCATTCGAATAGATCCTGATCAGACATTACCAACGGGTTATATACACCCTGTTGTACAAGATTAAGCGGCGCATAACTTCGACTGCCTCAATGCGCAGTCAGAGTATACTTCTCTTCCATAACTTACCTAGACACTTAATGATTAAGAAGAAACATTCACCCTCCCAATGACAAGTAGTTAAACATTGAAGTATGTACAAAATAATTCCGCTTTTTATCGGTTCATTTTTTTTGATCACGAACTCTGTCTCTGCCCAGCAAACTTCTGGCTCTACTGCTAGTCAAACAGCAATTCAAGCTTATTTGGAACACCAGCGGCAATCTTCCAGCCGCTTCGATTCAATGGCTCAGATGCAGGTGGATGTGCAATATGGGAACTTTTTAAATGCGCTGAGTCGTGGGGATCCTCATCGTGAAGAGGTTGAATCCATTCTTATGGAAATTATCTCAGAGCGCGCAGAGTTAAGTTCGCGAGCAACTAGAGGCCAGGTAACACCAGAACAGCTGGCTGAAATTAGCAGCTATGAATACTTACGCAATCAACTAAGCAGAGTGCTGAATTCAACAGAACTTCACTTGCTAGATAGTCGGCAAGATGGCATGGCAGAAGAACAATTGCGCAAAACTTATCTTGATCAAATGAATCGTATTTCCCCAAAAATTACGGGGCCCAACCGTCAAATCGTCTTAAACGTCCTAATCGAACATATGTTATTTCGAGAAAATAATTTAGATGATCGGATTCAGGTGACCGCAGAGGAATTGGTACAGAAGCAACTTGTTTCGTTATCGAACGCCCGTGTCGAATTTCAAGAAATTTTTACAGGCGAACAACTAGAATTCGTTATTCAGTACTTAAATGAACTACGATCGAATTTATTTCTGAATCAATCGATGAACAACTAACTTGATTAGGATAATTCGGACAGATGGCTCGTACTGTCGCCAAACTGTTCTATCGATACTCCCAAACGTTCAGCAACCGATAATAATAAATTCGTCATTGGTGTTTTGTCTTCAACACGCACATGCTGCCCACCTTTAAAACTGCCACTGCCGCTACCAACGAGGATGGTAGGTAAGTTATCGTGAGTATGACGGTTTGAGTCGCTGATACTACTGCCATATAGCACTAGCGATTGGTCGAGCAAGGAACCAATTTCATCCTGGGCATCATTTAATCGGTTAAGAAAATGCGCAAGCATATCGACATGATGTTGATCGATCTGTTGCAATCTTGCCATTCGTACCGGATCGTTCTGATGATGAGAAAGACCATGATGGGCATCAGGGACACCTATGGAAGGATAGGTTCGATTACCACCTTCCCGGCTATACATAAAAGTAACTACCCTAGTCAGATCTGCCTGAAAAGCAATTGCGATTAAATCGTTCATGATCTTAACGTGATCTTCGAAAGAGGGAGGAATTCCTTCCGGGCGCTCAAGGGAGGGCAATTCTTCTGCGTCCCGCTGTTCAACATTTTGTATGCGCCGTTCAACTTCTCGCACCGAATCTAAATAATCAGACAATTTATTCCTATCCGAAACACCGAGTTTTGGCGCAAGGCGTTGAGTATCTTCCAACACGAAATCCAACAAGCTGCGATTCTGTCGTAACTGAACAGCCCGCGCATCCGGATCGGTAGTTTCTCCATCACCGAATAGGCGTTCGAATACTCGTCGCGGATTATTCTCATAAGGAAGTGGAGTCGTCGGGGAACTCCATGAAATCGTATTAGAATAAGCACAGCTATAACCCGAATCGCAGCCTCCAACCATCCTTACGTCCTGCAAACCAACCTCTAATGACGGAAGTGGCGTGGTCTGACCTATTTGTTGCGCTATCACCTGATCAATTGACTGTCCATTGCGAATATCTGCACCTTGAGTCTTCTTTGGGTGCGCACCCGTTAACCAACTGGCTCCAGCCCGAGCGTGATCTCCAGGCCCATCACCTAGAGCTTCACCATTTTTATGGGCGAGCCCGCTGATTACTGTAGTTTGATCCCGAAATGCTTCAATCGGTTTTAAGGTTTTACTAAATGCGAAAGCTGAACCAGTATCTGCTGGAGTCCAGTCATTCATAATGATGCCGTTGGCTGAATATACAAAAGCCACCCTTGTTACCGGAGGCGCCGCTGCGGCGAATGCTGGTGACATTGCATCCAGGTAAGGCAAAGCAATAGATGCGCCCAACCCATGCAAAAAAGTACGTCGTGAAAGGTGTTTTTTGGTCACCATCTCAAACCTCCGGAATTACTCTCATACGAAAGGGTACACTGTCCACAATACCATCTACAAGGGCGGAAAATCGGTAATCGGAAGCTTCAACTTGACGCCGAATTTCTCTGAGGGCTGGCCGGTCTGAAGGTTCAAGTCCTCTACCTATAGCGTAGGTTAATAGCTTCTCGGCGAAGGTTTCCACAAACTCGTTTCTTCTGGTCATTAGTACATCTCGCAGACCATCCAGTCCATCTACTATAGTTCCGTCCGGTAGCGCCCCAGAATCATCAACTTCCACACCATTTTCTATTCTTCGTTGTCGCCCTACTGCATCGAATGACTCCAATGCAAAACCGAGAGGATCTAAACGATTATGGCAAACTGCACAGGCTGGATTTGCTCTGTGCTGTTCGAGAGCCTCTCTTAAACTGCCAGCAGAGATTTCTGCCGAATCATCTAATGCTGGAACATCCGGGGGTGGTGGTGGAGGTGGAGCACCCAAGAGATTTTCCAACACCCATTTTCCTCTCAACACTGGTGAAGTTCGAGTGGGGTAAGAAGTGACCATTAGGACACTACCTTGTCCAAGAACGCCCCGCCGGCCGGTATTATTAAGAGATACACGTCGAAAATAACCACCTTTGATACCATCAATGCCGTAGTAATCAGCAAGTCGTTCATTAACGAACGTGTAGTCAGCGTTAATTAGATCGAGGATGCTGCGATCTTCCCGAATCATGTTTTCAAGAAACAGTTCTGTCTCCTGAAGAAATGCATAACGCAATGAATCATCGAAATAGTCATAACGATCCGGATCAGGAGCCCAATCCTGTACATTTCTCAAATGCAGCCACTGGCCACCAAAGTTCTCTACTATAGCTGTACTTTTTGGATCGGCCAGCATGCGATTAAGTTGATTAGCAAGTACATCGGGATCGCTCAACAAACCTTTTTCTGCCAAGGACAATAACTCTTCGTCGGGAATACTACTCCAGAGAAAAAATGAAAGACGAGAGGCGAGATCTAAATCAGCTAATTCGTAGATATCACCAGATTGCCCTGTTTCAGGCGCTGCTGGCACTCGATAAAGAAACCGTGGTGATACCAACAATCCACTTAACGCCATTTCAATACCGGATTCGAAACTACCGCCATCAGTTCTGCCTTCAGAAAATAGAGCGATTAAAGGGTCGATGTCATTAACTGTCACTGAGCCGCGGTATGCTTGGCGGGCCAGGCTAGTCAAGATTCTTCGGGCACAAGGAAGCTCCTCATCAGAATGTTCTGGACGACAAATAAAAATTCTTTGTTGGCTCTCCTTCATCCCTATCTGAGTTGTCTTGTAAGGGCCTCCTACCAATACATAGTCAATCGAGTAACTGAAAGCTGTATTGAGATTTCCTTCCGAGCTGGTTTCGGGAAAGAAATATTCCGTTAAGAACCCAGCGGCAATTTCATGTTCACCAGCTTCCAGTGTTACTGGAATTTCATAGAGACGAGTTCCCTGTTCCGCCTCTAAATTGCTAAAGGCTGCGGGAAATAACCGTACTCGCTCGCCATCAACACGAATATCGAGTTGCGGCGCAGGCATATGGGGCATGCGCCGACCTCTAACTCTAACAGTAATCGAATATTCAGCATCAAAAGGAAATACATGCTTAAACAAAATACCGCCACGTTCGTTCAATGGGAGGCCATCGATAGCTTCATTGCGGGTACCATCTTTAGGGGCGTATCTCTCAACTACCGGCCGAGGAGTGAGAGTTCCCACTGCAAGTCGACTCACTCGTCGCGCTGCCGAAACATACTTCTCAATATGCAGTGGCGAAACAGTTAATACGTCACCAATATTGTCAAAGCCGTAACCAGAATCATCAGCAGGTAAGTCTTCGGCATGATAGAGATCTATACCTAACAAATCTCTAATGGCGTTGCTGTACTCTGCGCGATTAAGTCGATGAATTGCTGGTGATCCAGGATTAGGGTTGCTGACAGCCTGTCTATCGAGTTGTGCTTCTAACCAAGTGACAAGTTCAGCTCTAACTGAATCAGTGGGTCTGGGCATCCCAGCCGGGGGCATCTCTCCAGTAGTTAATCGGCGCAGCACTTTTTCTAAAACATCTGAATGCTCTTCCAGCTCTGCCGCACTTACTCCTTCCAAACTCATATCCGCTGTCAGAAGCGCATCGTTATGACATACAACGCAGTACTGATTAAGCATGTTATCAAGCTGCTGGCTAGCGGGAATATTTGAAGATTGTTGACCTAGAACAGCAGGAGGAGAACCAACGAATGCCGGCCCTGTAATCAGTAACAGCCTAAGGAATATTTGCCTCATGGATTGCGATGCTATAACGTATGGCAGCCATGGGACAACTCCTCTATTTCTCATTTTTTTTCATCTTTTCAACAGTTTCGTGCAATACCGCAGCACAGTCTGCTGATGATATTGGCTTAGCAAATTCGCTTATAGAAGCAGTACAACGAGTTAGTTACAGCGAGGTCACCCAACTCATCGACGCCGGTGCAAATGTGAACTTCGCAAGGACAGATGGATCAACAGCATTAAGTTGGGCAGCGCAGAGACCTGATGTTCAGATCGTCGCGGCCCTTCTATCCGCAGGCGCGAACCCAAACAGCGTCGATGAAAATAATGAAACACCACTCTTGTTAGCTAGTGCCCGTGGCAACGAACAAACTGTGGTTGCTTTGATCGCAGGTGGGGCTAATATTGACGTACGTCGTTGGAGTGGCGACACGTCTTTACACGCGGCCGTACATGGTGGCAATTCAAATGTTTTACAGGCATTAATCGAACAGGGAGCTGATGTAAATGCAATCGACTCACGTATGGGGCAATCGCCACTAATGCGCGCAGTTGCAAGCGGCAAGAAAGAAATAGCGAGCACATTAATTGCAAATGGAGCGAATGTTGATGCAGCATCGAGTAATGGATTTCGCGCGATTCATTTCGCAGCTTTGTATGGGCAAAGAGATATCGCTTCAATTCTTGTCGATGCAGGCGCTGATACTCAGATTGCTGCAGGAGAAGTTAGTAGCCCCTTTCTAATCGCACTAAGCGAAGGCTACGAAGAAATTGCTCGACTACTGCTTACTGATAGCGTCAATGTCAATGCACGAAATACAGATGGGACAACACCACTCCATGAAGCTGCAGGAGCTGGTATGACAGAGCTTGTGCGGGATTTAGTTGAGCGAGGCGCAGAGCTTGATGCACGCCTCGATGAAATACCCGGCAATGTTTATGAACCCGGTCGTGGTGGTGGAACAACACCATTGCTGGCCGCTGCAAGAGGTGGGCATGTGGCTACCATGAAGCTTCTACTATCAGCAGGAGCAAATCCCCATGACCAATCCATCGATGGTGCCGGCTCAGTGCAATTCGCGACCCGCAGCTTGAATTTTGAAGCGGTACGCCTTCTGGTGGAACTGGGAGCCGATGTGAACGCAGCACCTCCGAATCGCCCTACCGCCTTGCATACTGCAATACGATTTGGAGAAGATGAAATCGTAGAATATCTAGCAAACAATGGCGCAGATTTCGATGTGCGCGACCACAACAGTCGTACTCCGCTGGAAGAAGCAGAATTTGAAGCGCCAACTCACACAATAGAGTTGATGCGAAGATTAGTTACCATCAGGCCGAATGGTTCGATCTGAAAAATTTCAGAAAAGAGTCAATTGAAACTCTTTTACCGGAAAGTTAATTAGAATTAGCTTCGATGTGTAATTCGAAATCTAATTGTTCTGCTACCCGCAAACTGCCGCCCAGCGCTGTAAATACAGAAAGACCAAGATCTTCATG
>DFQD01000155.1:0-711 GCA_002377605.1 Gammaproteobacteria bacterium UBA3498
TCACAGCAAGAAAGGCTTTCGCATTAGTGCGGATAGAGTAAAGTTTTAAGCGATTACGAATTAAACCAGGATCTTTCAATAGATTTTCAATTGTCCCATCAGTTAGTCGCGCGACTTTGTTAACATCGAAATTCTTAAAGCATTTTCTATAGTGGTCACGTTTCTTGAGAACTGTAATCCAACTTAATCCAGCCTGCTGGCCTTCCAGACACAGAAATTCAAACAATAATTGATCATCTCGGACCGGAACCCCCCACTCACAATCGTGATAGGCAATATAATCAGGGTCATTCCCTGCCCAGCGACAACGTTCTGGCATTAGATTCTTGGCTCCAGTGTTATTTATCTTCTTGTTTTTATCTTTTCGCTGCGTCCGCAAATTACAATTTCATTAACTCTGATTTCAATCAAAATAATCGTTAGCGTTTACTATACACGCTATTTTCTTCTGACCGAATATCAGAGAGTGACGTTGAATACTGTCAGAGAGTTTCTTTCGTCAGCAAATTGAGTGAGAATCTACCCAGACCTTAACAAAAGGAGGGTAGAGTAGTGAATGCTCAAAATCGCGTAGGACAATTAGTCATGGTTCTTTTATTGAGTGTGCCAGCATTAGTTAGTGCGCAAGATAAAAGCTATATCAATCCAAGCCATGCTTCCGGTGATGGGCTGCCATTTAGTGGCGCAGTCATGGTGGGAGACACTTTGTAT
>DFQD01000155.1:987-3771 GCA_002377605.1 Gammaproteobacteria bacterium UBA3498
TTTAGTGGCGCAGTCATGGCGGGAGACACTTTGTATTTATCAGGCATGCTGGGCTTAGATAATGGCCAGGTTCCTGATACACCTGAAGAAGAAGCTCGACTTATTATGGAGCAATTTAAAGCAACATTAGAAGAGGCAGGCATGACCATGGATGACCTGGTGAGTATTACTATTTATTGCTCTGATGTTTCTTACTATGATGCGTTTAACAGTGTATATCGCACCTATTTTACAGGTAATTATCCAGCCCGAGCTTTCATTGGGTCCGGCGACTTGCTATTCGATGCTCGCTTCGAAATGCAGGGTATTGCCTCTAAATAATTTCTAGTTTGCGGCCTAAAAAAGGAGTTTTTGGTCGCAGATTCTTGTGTCTCTTCCTACGGTAACAAACTATTACAACTCAGACCTTCAGGCCTCTGAGAAGTGGTTGATATTGGTTTGTGTTTCCACTACTGTACGCGACTTTTGTTGGTGCCAAATTGGGCAAGAGTAATTTCTAGATTTAGACAAATATGCTGTACATTTCAATCGAGCGATCCAAACAGTTCTTTATAGTCATTGTGGGGCTTGTCTTAATTCCACTCGCGAGCGCGCAAGAGCTGTTCACCCAAGAAGTCACTCCCACTACTATGGCTTATGAGCTGAGAAGTGTGCCAGTTATAGATGGAGAAGTACTCAGCGATAATGCTTGGTCTGTTGTAACTCCCACCGGTGGCTTTTCGCAGGTTCGCCCCGAGGAAGGTCAACCATCGACTCAAAAGACTGAAGTATTTTTAGGCTACACAGAGGAGTCTCTTTACATTGGTGTCGTGGCTTATGATACCAATCCGGACGGAATTACCTTTACTGATGCTCGACGGGATTCATCTTTAGAAGACACCGATAGTTTTCAGGTAATTATCGATGGCCTATTAGACCGGCAGAATGGATTTATTTTTGGCACCACTCCAGCAGGGCTAGAGTATGATGCTCAAGTAGTGAATGAAGGTGCTTCTTCAGGATTTCGAGGATCCTCTGGTGGCATTAATGTTAATTGGGATACTACTTGGGAAGTTAGCGCAGCAATTTCTGACATTGGTTGGAGTGCGGAAATGGAGATCCCATTTTCAGCTTTGCGTTATAGTAATGAAGATGTTCAAACTTGGGGAATAAACTTTCAGCGAAACATTCGCCGTAATAACGAAATTACTTATTGGGCACCACTTGATCGGCAATATAATTTGAATCGTGTTTCTGAAGCAGGTTATGTAGAAGGAATACGCGCGCCGAGCCAACAGTTCCTGCAGTTCACCCCTTACGCATTAAGCTCTTCATCTCGAGGGGGCTCTATTATTTCTGGAACCGAAAATAACGAAGAATACGGATTTGATGTCAAATACTCTGTAACACCTTCTTTAACTCTCGATGTCACTTACAATACCGATTTTGCGCAAGTTGAAGCTGATGATCTGCAAGTTAATTTGGATAGATTTAGTTTGTTCTTTCCCGAAAAGCGACCTTTCTTTCTAGAAAACTCTGGCCAGTTTGCTGTTGGTAATCCGCGAGAAGTAGAACTCTTCTTCAGTCGACGCATTGGCGTTGGTGCTGGTGGCGCACAATTGCCGATCGATGGCGGGCTAAGACTGACTGGTAAAGTCGGAGAAAATACCAATGTTGGGTTGATTGGTATGCGCACCGAAGGGGTTACGGGGATTGCTTCAGAAAACGACTTTACTGTCGCGCGCGTAAGTCAGGATCTGCCCAATCGTTCCTCAATTGGATTTATGTATGTGGAGCGAGATGGTGATGGTTCAGTTCTGAATAATAAAGGAGACGACTACAACCGCACATTTGCACTTGATGGTCGTTGGGGTATAGGGGATGAGACCCTGATAACTGGCTGGGCTGCCTCAACCGATACACCAGGTTTATCCGGTCGTGATGGGGCTGGCGGTATCAATGCAAATTATGTTTCACCAGAATGGAACATAAGTGCAGGCTATTCTCAAGTTGGCGAAAATTTTAATCCAGAAGTTGGTTTCTTGCAGCGTCGTGGTTTCCGAAAATATACCGCAGGGATAAGACGTAGTATACGTCCAAATAATTTATGGGGTTTACATGAACTTCGGCCTCACGTTAACTATCGAGGTTATTGGGGATTTGACGGTTTTCAGGAAACTGGATATTTACATGTAGATAACCATTGGGAATTTGATACAGGTATGGAAATTCATACGGGTATGAACTTTACACAGGAAGGTGTCAGAGAGCCTTTCGAAATTGTAGATGGTGTCACAGTGCCGGCTGGTGAATATGAACATGAAGAAGGACAGTTTGTATTCTGGACTAACCAGGGAGCGCCCTTAAGCATTAATATCCGCAGCAATGTTGGAGGATTCTTTGGAGGAGATCGGGTCAACGTGGAGCCAACTCTTCGTTACCGCTCCGGAGAGAAATTCAGTACTGAATTCTCCTGGAGTCATAGTGACATTGATTTGCCAGTTCCTGGTGGTGACTTCGAAGTAGACCTGGCGCGTTTGCGTCTGTCTTATTCATTTACGCCAAGAATGTCTATCCAAACATTGGTCCAATACAATAAGCGAGATGACGTAGTTGCTACTAATTTGAGATTCGCTTGGTTGCAATCTGCAAATGCTGGATTGTATCTAGTTTACAACGAAGTGGATGAAAGCGGGTTGGGCGCACCTCGACGCGATGCTCAACAATTCATTATTAAGTACAGTCGAATCTTGGACTTGTTTAACTAGATTTTGTTCAGTTTATTTTTCTCAAAATTTTGTCGAA
>DFQD01000188.1 GCA_002377605.1 Gammaproteobacteria bacterium UBA3498
GACCACAAGCTGAAGATTTTAACGGCATTGTAATTGTTGAATGGATTAACGTTACCGGAGGTCCGGACAAAGATATAGATTGGTGGTATTCCGGGGCCCACTTCGTTCGAAATGGTTATGCCTATGTCGCAGTTTCTGCGCAACAACTCGGTATTGATACCATGAAGGAGTGGAGTCCGCAAAGATACGGAAGTTTAGACACTACTCACGATGGTTTGGTAAGTGGGGACGGGCTGTCATATGACATTTTTTCTTCAGTTGGCAGGGCAATTAACCGAGTAGGAGAATCAACACCAGCAGGGAGAGTCGATATTCTGAATGGCTTGAAGGCAGATCTGATAATCGCTACCGGTCACTCTCAATCTGCCAGCCGTCTGGCTGTTTATCTAAATAATATTCATCCTCTCGAACTGATTTACGATGGAGTAATGGTTCATGGTGGCGGTGGCCGAATTCGCGACGACCAGGAAACCAAGATATTTAAGATCATGGCGGAAACCGACATGGTCCGTCGTGCAGCTACGCCGCAACCCAACTCTGATACCTTTATGCAATGGGAGGTCGCTGGAACTTCTCATGCGGATTATGATTTTGAAATTGAGTACTCCAAGTTACGCCTATTGAGGGATGGCTTACCTATTTCACAAGCGGGAGCGAGAGATGTTGGCTGTGCGCTTCCGGCCCATAGTCGAATTCCATTTCGTGATCCCTTTAATGCTGCCTTCGAGCATTTAGTAAAGTGGATTAAAGAAGATGTCCGACCGCCAAGCGCTGAACCCCTAAAGGTTTCTCGCATGATGCCAGAAATTGAGTTCGCTAGAGATGAGTTTGGGAATATTCTGGGCGGGGTAAGACTGGCGGAACATGTAGTTGCCACAGCGAAAAATACTGGAATGAACAACGGCGTTACGAATCGCTTCTGTTTTCTATATGGTTCACATGAACCGTTCGACCAGAAAACTTTAGATAGTTTATATCCAAGTCATGAAGCCTATGTGCAGGCAGTTAGGGAAGTTGTTGAAGACAATCTAACTGCTGGATACATTCTTCCGTATGCTGCGGAAAGAACAATCAACGAAGCAGAAGTATCGTCTATTGGGAAATAGTTTTACTTTAATTCTTTCGCCAGGGCTGTCAGTCTAGCAGACCAGAGCCTTTTGATACTGTCTTTGTATGGGCTGAGTTCAGTGGGGAGCTTTACGTTTAGTTTTAGTTTTGTTTTCGCTTCTAACGAATCGAATTGCGCGATGACAAGGCTTATCTCATCTGGATAAGTACTTTCCTGCCAACTAAGTTCAAGTCTTCTTGGAATATCGAGTACTTTGATTTCGCCAGTGACCTCTACGTCTTGGTTTTTTCTGCTTATCAGAAATTTAAAATCCCCACCCTTGCGTACATTGTTTTCAAGCCTGATCACTTTTTCTCTTTGTACTTTAGGACCAAACATCCATTTGCCAATAAAGACAGGGATCAGCCACTGATCATAAACCTTCTGTGTTGGTGCATTGATAGTTTTGGTCAGAGAGAAGGTAGTTGGTTTGGCTGCTGGAGTACCTTGCTCAAACAGACTGCGTTCACGATCGTTTCTGTCAAAAAATGAAAGTTGATCAGAAGTCATTCGCCGTTTGACTCATAGGGATTTACTGGCAGTAGGTGTTGGGGGAGTGATGCACGACGTGCAGAATCCTTCTGGCCATAATGCTCTTCTAGATAATCTAGAATTGTTGCTTCTAATTCAGGTGAAAGTTCGTGTAACCCCTGAGTGTCCTGCATCCACCGAATTCGACTTTCCCACACAGCCCGACTTCCAGAATTTTGAGTAATTAGCAGAGCAGAATGACATTCAGTGCAGTTTGCTTGTACTGCCTGCCAACCGTCTGCGAGCACCAGACCAGTAACTCTCTCTAATTCTTGCGCATAGAGCTGACTATGTTGCGCAAACGCTAAAACTGAACCTATAAATAGAAAGAAGAATTGATTTCGTAATTGCATCAAACGGCCTGAACTGCGATTCGGTGACAGGCATTGTTTAAGTAGCCTCTAGGATTCCATCCAGGCACTACCATAGGTTGAGATCGCCCTTGGCTATCCATTGCCCTTGCCCATACTTCGTAATACCCAGGTTCTGGAAACTGTACCCATGATTGAAAGCTTTGCCAGGCCAATCTATTTGCTGGAGAAGCTACTGCTGTTGGGAGCCAGGTCCCACCAAAATCGATTGACAAAAAGACGCCGCTAATCTGATCATCGCCTGCCCAGGAATGACCTCTAACCGTTAGGCGCTGCCGAAAATCATGAGCAATTCCTGATTGTGGAAAAGTAATCAATGATTTGACCGGCATAGATTCGATAATGCGCATGTCTTCATCCGGGACTCGGCTTCCCGGGGCAACAGGTGAAGCAGGCACTGTGTACGATGGCGGAGCCATTTTTTCGCCATCGTGGACACGGTCGCGCATAACAATTCGATTAATCCATTTTCCAGACACAGAGCCTGGCCAGCCACCACACACCAATCTGAGGGGGTAGCCATTCTGGAGTGGAATATCTTCGCCATTCATTGCCCAGGCAATTAAAGATTCCCGTTCCATAGCTTTGGTAATGGGTACACCTCGGGATATTGGGTCTAGATTTGGATCACCGCTAGTATGAGTATCAGCACCGTAGTAACCAACATAAACTGCATCTTGGGCAACGCCACAGAAGTTTAAGACATCTCTTAGGCGTACACCGGTGAACGTGGGACATCCGACTGCACCGGTAGTCCACTGATTGCCGCTTGCTGCGGGTGCGAATTCACTTCGGCCGTTGCCGCCGCACTCCAACTGCAGCTGCAATGTGACTTCTTCAAATCTTGCTCTTAAGTCATCAATAGTGAAAGTAGTCGGTGTAATGCAGGATTCGCCTTCTATTCTGAGTTCCCAGGTTTCAGGATTAATATTCTCGGGTGGAATGCCATTATTGCGGACAAACATGTAACGATTTGGCGTTACCTCATCATCTAGTAAATGGGCCGGGGTTTCCGCGTTTATAGGTCTATCGTTCAGCACGATTAATCCTTCCTTGCCTTCGATAACATCTGGTGCATTATCAGCAGCATAGGCAGCGGGAATAAGGCCGGCTGGCATATTTCTGGCGAAAGGTATCGACATTCCCAATGTGGCGGAAAGAGATAGCAATCCAGAGTGTTTAAGAAACCCTCTTCTGTTCATAGTACTTGTCTCGCGATCCCACAGCATTTTGTCTGCGGCTATAGGATCCTTCTGATAAATTTCATTCAGTCTGACGGTTTTTCTTTTGCTCATGAGATGTTCTCGTGGGAGGCCTTACTGCTGTGAGTGAGGTTATCAAATTAAGAAACACCATAGAACTATTATCAGCTTTATCGGAGGGTATGTTCTTGCCGGCCTGGTCTATTAGTTGGAATTACTACTTAAATCTGGAATGCCAATTCCGCGCGCCATTAAGTAAGCCAATATAGGTATTATCAGCAACAAAAAAAG